>NZ_JBFRKH010000035.1:0-52787 GCF_041469265.1 Shewanella sp. 10N.286.51.B2 | reverse complement strand
AACAAGCAACTGAGCTAACGTCCCATCTTAAAGCTTTCAGAATAATTGAAGCCTATAAATAGTATTCAATCAATCTGCCATCAAAATAAGTTAATCTAACTCATTCAAATGCCCCCAGAACGTCGCTCCGTTCTGAGGGCGCCTATAATACCTTTTTCATTTGCTCATGCAAGCGCAATTTAGCGTTTTTTTGCCGTTTGCACTAAAAACAAACTAAGAGGCTGTTTTTAGGTTAAATTAGGGTTACAACGCAGACAATTGTTGCTGTGCTAAACGTGCCGATGCACTATTTGTGTATTCTTTAAGCACTCGATTGTAAAAAGCAGTTGCGGTAGCTTTATCACCTTCTTTTTCAGCAATCATGCCTAACTTAACTAAACTATCACCACGCTTATTAGAATTAGGATATTTAGTGACCACTGCATCAAAAGCTTGCTTCGCTTCAGTAAAGGTACCTTTATTAAACAACAGTTGCCCTAACCAATAATTTGCATTTGCTGCATAAGTGGAATCAGGGTATTGCTTAATAAAATCACTAAAAGCAGGAATAGCCTCATCGTACTTACGCTCTTTAAGCACTAAATTCACCGCTTGCTCGTAACTTGCAGTTTCACCTAAGCTAGATGGGCCTGCTGAAGCGGCATTATTTTCAGCAACGGTAACCGTAGTCGCCGCGGCACTAGCTGATAAATTAGCAATTTCTTCATACAACTGACGTTGACGCTGTAACATTTGACTAATTTGATAGTCTTGCTGCTCAGTAATGCCTCGCAAATCTAACACTTCACGTTGCAAAGTATCTAAACGCTGCTGCGCTTCAAATTCCGTTTGTTGTTTTGCTTTAATGATACGCTCGAGACGAGATATACGATCGTCATTTGAACCACCAGCAAGATCTTGCACCGGCGCTGGCGCAGCAGTGGCACCAGCAGCAAAAAACATTGCAGCAAATAAAACAGCATGTTTCATCAATAAACTCCTAAACTGGCCAACAAGTGCTGGCCTTCCTATTACGTCAGTTCAACCGCGATGATTAGTAAACTAAAACACCACGACGGTTTTTAGCAAAACCACTCTCGCTTCGAGAGAAATCTAATGGCTTTTCTTCACCATAACTAACAACACTCATTTGACTTGGTTGTACACCCATACTTTGAAGGTATTTCGCAATAGCTTTAGCGCGTCTTTCACCTAAAGCAATATTGTATTCAGGTGTACCACGCTCATCAGCATGACCTTCAATTAATACACGAACATTTGGATGCTCAACTAAGTAATTGCCATGAGCTTGAATAATGGCAGCGTTTTCGCTTTGTACTTCACTGCGGTCAAAATCAAAATAAATGATATTTTGAGCGCGTAATTCTTCTTGCTCTACGCGTTGTTGCTCTTCAGGCGTTAAGATTGGTGCAACGCCTCCTGTTTCAACACCACCAGAACCGTATTCACCGCCAGTAGTTGTGGTTGAGCCACTTGTAGAACCACTTGCATCGGTTTCAGATTCTGAAGTTGTGCTACATGCACCTAATGCCATAACAGGTACAACAACTAACATAGCTTTAAACAACTTATTCAGATTCATTGGAAATCCTTATTAATATTATAAAAATGGTGACCAGGCTGGTGATTTAACTTCACCTTGACCTGCGGGTAATCTTGCTTTAAATCGTCCATCCATAGACACCGCAGCGAGCACTTGCTTGCCTTGGTGTGTAGTACCATAAATAACCATGGTGCCATTTGGTGCAATACTTGGCGACTCATCAAGGGTCGTTGATGTCAGCACTTGCATAAAACGGGTTTGCAAGTCCATTCGTGCAATATTGTATTTTCCGTTAGTACGGTTTACAAAAATCATACTGCGACCATCTGGAGTGATCGTGCCACCTAAGTTCCACTCGCCTTCAAAGGTCATACGTGAAATTTTACCTGTGCTGAGTTTCACTTGGTAAATTTGCGGTTTTCCGCCGCGCTCAGAGGTAAAAATAAGTGACTCTCCATCTGGCATCCACGATGCTTCAGTATCGATAGCATAATGATTAGTAATGCGCTTTATCGCTTTACTGGCAATATCGATTACGTAAATTTCAGGCTGACCATCCTTAGATAGTGTCACAGCAAGCTTTTTACCATCTGGTGAGAAACTCGGTGCGCCATTAATACCCTGATGAGAACTGACTTTAGTACGCTCTTGGGTATAAATATCTTGCACAAAGATTTCCGCTTTACGGTTTTCAAAGCTCACATAAGCTAAACGTCTGCCATCTGGTGACCAACTTGGTGACATTAACGGCTCTGGCGAGCGAAGTAACATTTGCTCGTTATAACCATCATAGTCGGCAATCATCAAATGGTAAGGAGATTTTTCACCTTGTTTAACGACAACATAAGCGACTCGACTTAAAAACGCCCCACGAATACCGGTTAGTTTTTCATAAACAATGTCACTAATGCGGTGACCATATTGTCTAAACTGCGCTTCACTGATAACAGTTTCACGGCTCTCAAGCAGTAGTTCACTGTTTTTCATTGGGCCTTTATCAGTTTGTAGCTGGGCTTTGACTAAATCAATCAGATCAAAACTCACCAAATATTGATTATTGCCATAAGGCTTAATTGAGCCCACTAATAACGCTTCAGATGCCGTTGAATTCCACACTTGAGAGGTAAATTCTTTCACAGTGCTGATATTTGCTTGCGGTAAACTGCGCGCATCAAGCGGACTAAATGTGCCACTGCGAGCTAAGTCACTGGTCACCACATCACTGATACGCTCAGGTGCTGGCCCTGTACCTTGCCATACAAACGGCATAACCGCGATAGGTCTTGCAGCATCAACACCTTCAGTAATAACGATATCTAATGCGGCATTCGCACTGCTACTTACAAGAACTACAAATAGTGTTAACCATTTTGCCAAAATCTTCATGTGACCCCTTTAATTAAATTCCGGTGATACGGTTAAATTAATTTCTTTCATTTTGTTATACACATCAGCTTCAGAAGAAACCGGTAACCGCCCTGCTTTATTTATCGCAGCTTTCGCTGCACGACAAACAACTTGATCGCCACTTAATGTTTGACTCGCGGTAACAAAGCCATCTGGCGCTAATCGAATTAACACGCGGCAACTTTTACCACGCATTGACTCATCAACAACCAAATTACGTTGGATAGTTGATTTAATCATCGCGGTATACTTGTTTACCTCAGATACAACCTGTTTATTACGGGTTGCAGATAAGGCAACTTGCTCAGCAGCCATTGCATCTGCCATTTCTTTTTCCTGGCGAGCACGCTCAGCCTCTTCGGCTTTACGTTTACGTTCAGCTTCTTCTTTACGTTTTCTGTCTTCTTCACGCTTTTTAGCAGCTGCAGCTTCTTCACGCTGGCGCTTTTCTTCAGCTTTTTTCTCTGCAGCTATACGCTGCGCTTCTTGCTGTTTACGAAGTTCAGCGGCCTTTTCTGCTTTGGCTTTTTCTGCAGCTTCTTTTTGCTGCGCAGCCTTAGCGGCATTATTGGCTTTTATGGTTTCTTGCTCTTTTTGCTTACGTTGAATTTCAAGCTGCTTAATACGTTCTTGTTCTTTTCGCACTTCTTCTCTAGCTTTGCGCGCTTGCCTATCGATTTCAGCTTGACGTTGTTTTTCTTTTCGCTCGGCATCGCTTCGTTGTTGTTTAAGTTTTTCAGCATGGTCATTAATACGCTGCTGATCAACCACAACGGCCTGAACGATGGGTTCAGATTGAGTTTGTGGTAAATGTTTAGGTTTATCTTCAAAACTAATGCCTAAAGCAAGCACCACGATTACCCCAATATGAATGCCGGCAGAAATAACAACGGGTAAAGTTAATTCAGATTTAACAGCCACCAAACTACTCCTCAGGCGAATCAGTCATTAAGCCCACCGCAGGCACACCCGCACCTTGTAAGCTGACCATGAGTTGAATCACGTTTTCATATGCTATGCGACGATCGGCTTTTACAACTACAGGTCTTTCTGGCTCAAGCTGGATCATTGCACCCACTTGCACTGAAATTTCATCCAATGAGAGTGGATCGTTATTTGATCCGCTGCCCACATTCAGAAAGTATTCACCAAACTCATCAATTGAGGCAACGATAGGCGGTTTGCTTTCTGCCGATAATGGTTCAGCTTTACCTTGAGGTAGTTCCACCTTTACGCCTTGTGAAACAATTGGCGCTGTCACCATAAAAATAATAAGCAGCACCAACATTACGTCGATATAGGGTACAACATTAATTTCGGCAACTGGACGGCGGCGCTTGCGTTGATACATTACACCGATTCCTTCTCGCTGTAGGCTTGGCGTTGTAATATGTTAGAAAATTCTTCCATAAAGTTAACGTGGGCCATTTCAAGTTTTTCTACTTGTGTCGAGAAACGGTTATAGGCAATAACAGCTGGAATAGCAGCAAATAACCCCATAGCTGTCGCGATCAAAGCTTCAGCAATACCCGGCGCTACCATAGTTAAAGTGGCATTTTCTACTGTGCCCAATGCAATAAATGAATTCATAATGCCCCATACTGTACCGAACAGGCCGATATAAGGGCTGGTTGAACCGATTGTGGCTAATAAAGGTAAATGAGTATCAAGTTTTTCAACTTCACGGGATAAACTGACTCGCATAGCCCTTGATGTGCCGTCCATAACAGCTTCAGGAGACTTACTGTTTGCTGAACTCAAGCGAGAGTACTCTTTAAAGCCTGCGACAAATAATGCTTCAAGGCCTGTCAATGATTCACCACGAATTGACAACTCTTTGTAAAGTTTATTCAAATCCACACCAGACCAAAAAGTATCTTCAAATTTTATTGATTTAGCGCGGGCTGAATTGAGCAATTTACGGCGCTGAATGATTACCGCCCACGAGGCAATAGATAAACATAATAAGGTTAGCATCACTAACTTAACGAGAAGACTTGCCTCTAAAAAAAGACCGATAAAAGAAATTTCAGCTTGCACGATTAAACTCCTGCACAATATTGGATGGAATAGCCCTAGGTCTCATTCGAGATAAAGCAATACAAGCGACAACAATAGTGGCTTCACAATAGCTAACACCATTATCATCTAGCAATCGCTGTTTAAATATCAGCGAAGCTTTTTTTAATTCTGTCAGCTCAGATTCAACAATTAAGTTCTGCTCGAATCTTGCTGCAACTTTAAAGTCTAGCTCAGCATGTTTCACCACAAAAGCAATGTCATTAGCTAACAATTCAGTTTGCTTTATTCCCATAGCTTTTAACCACTCTGTGCGAGCACGTTCGAAAAAGTTTAAATAATTCGAATGATAAACAACACCACCAGCATCGGTGTCTTCATAATAAATAGAAATAGGCCATGTAAACATAATTAGCGATTGTGAATTTTGCGTAATAAAAGATGGCTTACTATACCGAGTACCACCACGCTTGTGAACAAAGCGACCTAGCAAAACGGGGATTATTTTAGGGTTTAAGACTTAATTTGGCATTAAAATATGGCTTTTGCAGAGATATTAGCGGCAAATGAATAAAGTTTAATGTTAGCGCCTTTCGCAGTTACATTTAGGTAACATAAAAATTGAGATTAACATCACGAATAGGCTGTAAATCTAGGCCTTTCAAGATAGTAATCTCAACATAAATTATCACTAATGAATTTTAGCGGGAATGGCTAAACCAAAACTGTGCCACAAGAAACTGTATATATCCGCAGCTTCATCAATTTTCATGGCAGTAGGTTTACCAGAGCCATGACCAGCATTGGACTCAATACGCATAATCACCGGCTTGTCTGCTTGTTGATGTTTTTGCATCATAGCAGCAAATTTAAAGCTATGCAGTGGCACAACGCGGTCATCATGATCTGCTGTCATCACCATAGTGGCAGGATAATCCCCAGGTTTGACATTATGATACGGAGAGTAAGCTAATAATGCAGGGAATTGCTCAGCCACATCCGCGCTGCCATATTCACTGACCCAGGCCCAACCTATGGTGAACTTCTGAAACCGTAGCATATCTAGCACACCGACCGCTGGCAGTACTGCGGCAAATAAATCAGGTCGCTGTGTTAATACCGCGCCCATCAATAAACCACCATTACTGCGACCATAAGCGCCTAACTTTGATTTGTTGGTGTAACCATTATCAATCAGGTATTCCGCAGCAGCATAATAGTCATCAAACACATTCTGCTTTTTATCGAACATGCCTGCTTGATGCCAACTTTCGCCATATTCTGCCCCGCCGCGGATATTGGGAACGGCATATATTCCGCCCATATCGAGCCAAGCAATATTTGCAGGGCTAAAACGTGGTGTCATCGAAATCGAAAAGCCACCATAGGCATAGAGCAGTGTTGGGTTGTTGCCATTAAGGGTTACCCCTTTTTTATAAGACACCATCATTGGAATACGGGTGCCATCTTTACTGGTATAAAACACTTGCTCAGAAACGTAGTCATCGGGATTAAACGAAACTTTAGGCTGATTATATAAACTGGTTTCACCGCTTCTAAAATCAAATTTATAAATCGTTTGCGGTTGCACATAGCTATTGAAGGCAAAATAGAAATAATCTTTACTGCGTTTTCCGTATGGTCCTAAAACACGGCCTTTACCTGGAAGCGCAACATCTTGCCTTTTGGTGCCATTTAAACCGTATATCGATACTTTACCTAATACATCATGTAGGTAACTCACTACAAAATGATCATGGACAATCGCAATATCGTTAATGGGATCGCTAGACTCAGGGATAATGGTTTGCCAATGGGCTTTTTCTGGACGATTAATATTTATCTCAATAACTTTTCCATTTGGCGCATCTAAATCTGTCTTAAAATAGAAATGCTCTTCATCATTACCAAGGAAAACATATTGAGCTTCTAAATCGGTGATTAACTCAACCACTTCAGCATCAGCAGATTGCAGTGACTTATAGAAGAACCGATTGCGGCTATCAGTGCCTTGAGAGACAGTTATTAATAAGTAGTCGCCCTTTTCGGTTATTTCAGCCCCAAAGCCCCAATCTTTGTTTTGTGGGCGCTCATAAATAAGTATATCTTCAGCTTGCTGGGTACCAATTTTGTGGTAATACACTTTTTGATTAAAATTGACATCAGCAAGTGCATCGCCACCGGCTGGTGCATCATAGCGAGAATAATAAACACCTTGGTTATTGGCGTCCCACGTGGCGGTTGAAAACTTAATCCACTGCAGTTTATCGGCCAGCGCTGCGCCTGAGGCAATATCAATGAACTGCCACTGCTGCCAGTCAGATCCAGATTTTGAAACGCCGTAGGCCAGTGTTTTACCGTCATTACTGACCGAAACACCAGATAGCGCAACGGTACCGTTTTCAGAAAGTGTATTGGGGTTAAGTAATTCTTTGGTATTGCCAGCTTTATCAGTTACATACAACACAGACTGTGACTGCAACCCGTCATTTTGATAGAAAAAAGTATTTGAGCCATTTTCAAATGGCGCTGACACTTTCTCAAAATTCCATAATGCTGTAATGCGATCAACCACAGCTTGCTTGTTGTTAATGTTATTTAAATACTGGCTACCAAAATCTTGTTGTTGTTTAACCCACTGTTCAGTTTCTGGTGTATTTTGCTCTAAATGTCTGAAAGGATCGGCAACACTCACACCGTGTAGTGTTTCAACCAAATCTTGTTCGACTGTATTTGGATAAGAATATTTAGTGGTACTTGTGACTTGTTCTACCGTAGAGTCTGGTGCGTGTTGACAAGCAGTAAGTGCAGTTCCAAGGACAATGGAGAGTAGTGAACCCTGTAATAAGGGCATTTTTATTATCATTTTAAGCAACCTTCTTTTGCATTGTGGCTTCATGCCTGAAAGTAATATACCTCAAAATATAATTATTGCGAAAATCTGTATTTATTTAGGGATTACAAGACTATTTCATAGGCTTATCACAAGATAATTTCGAATAAAAATAATTAGCCAGGTACTTTAATTGAATAACTTAACAATTGATTATCATCCAATACCGCACACTTTCGACTAAATATGCACGCCAGATGATTATTCATTTACTTATAGCGCTATTACTTCATAAATGGGTGCTTAAACGCTAAAGCTCAACCTAAAGTCACATTAGTTTTTTTAATGCGAAGTCGAAATTTTTCTAGTTTGTCAGCTTAGAGCAAAGTCTCTAATATACGCCTTGTTTTCAGGACATAGCTTATTAAGTTGACATAGCTTACTGAGTTATAGAAAACCAAGAACTTCTAGTTGATGTATCCCAATACCTCAACTTATCCCTGGTTCTTATGCTTGACTTCCTTCCTTGAATTTGTGAATACAAATTGTTTGCCCGCTTACTTTAAGCGGGTATTTTTTTGCCTATTTTTCGAGAATAATACAGAAATAGTAAAGACAAAAAAGGCCTAATCACCCGACTAAGCCAATTAGAAAATTTATCATCTGTAGGTTAAATCGTTTTAGAAATTTTAATCACTACTCGACGGTTACGATCTCTTTCTTCAGAGAGTTGATTCGATGCAACATGGCGTCTTTCACCGTGACCGGTTTTATGGATTCTGCTTTGCTCAATGCCACTGGCAACTAATAAATCAGCCACAGAATCGGCCCGTCTATCCGATACCCTTTGGTTAACCGAACGCCCACCATAACTATCGGTATAAGCGTCAACAAACACTAGCTCAACATCAGAGTCATAAGATAAGTATTCCTGCACTCGGTTTAATTGAAGCTTAGAGAAACGGGTTAATGCGGTGCCGCCTGCTTCATAGTTAAGTACAGTAAATGCGATATCGTCAAAACTATAAGGTAATAGCGTAGCCAAACAAGAACGGAATTGACGATATTCACCACCAAAATTAGCTGCTGATAACCCTACCGCGACTTTATCAGTGCGGTTATACCAATCAGCATAATAAAAAGTCGGCTGCATGCCTTTACTTAATTCAGTCAGCATCGACCAAGCTGCTTTACGTGGCACTTCACCGTTAAACTGCTTATGGTAAGTTAAGGTGGTGATCTCTTTTGCATTAACGCCTGGGCGCCATTGGGGCGCTTTACTTATCAGTTGCGCCTCGGTGATTTGATCGGGTTTATTCCACATATCAAGACTAAAGTTCAAATTTAAGTCTTTACCAGCACGACTAGTGAAAATAGCTTTGCCGTATGCAGGGATGTCATGTTCAAGCCGACACTCTATCGGGCTATTTTCGCTTAGGCGCCACATAGAGTCATCAAGAGACGCAACATATTGTTGTAAATCAGCTTGTGCTGAAGATACAAAACAAAAACTGCTTACTAAAAGTAATTTACGCCACATAAAAACATCCCGATTGCTGATCACATATTTTTTATCGGCAGTATTTAATTTTCCTTTAGCAGAATTATTCGCCGATCAAACATGACACCGAGGCGCAGTTTTAGCATAATAGCCGCCAGAATGAAGAATGAGGTTTTTAATGAGCGATATCTGCGACGCAAACAAATTCAAACACCGCTTTAGAGGTTACTTCCCTGTAGTTATCGATGTCGAGACTGCGGGATTTAATGCTGCAACTGATGCGTTGCTAGAAATAGCTGTCACCACCCTTAAAATGAATGATGATGGCGTAATCGAATTGGATAAAACCATTCACTTTCATATCGAGCCTTTTGAAGGTGCCAATCTTGAACCAGAAGCCTTAGCATTTAATGGGATTGATCCAACCAATCCATTACGTGGTGCTATTGACGAAAAACAAGCATTTCTAGAAATATTCAAGATGGTTAAAAAAGCGCAAAAAGCTGCTGACTGTCATCGCTGTATTATCGTTGCCCATAATGCAGCATTTGATATTGGCTTTGTAAATAAAGCCATTGAGCGAAATGATTTAAAACGGTCGCCATTCCACCCTTTTGCGACCTTTGACACCGCAACTCTTGCAGGTCTTGCTATTGGTCATACGGTATTAGCCAAAGCCTGTAAAATGGCCGGCATTGATTTTGATAATAAAGAAGCGCATTCCGCCTTATATGATACTGAACGTACTGCTGAACTTTTTTGCTATATCGTCAATCGATGGAAAGCGTTAGGTGGCTGGCCTATGCCAGTTGCAGAAGACACTGAAGATTCTTCTGCAGAGCTTGATACCAGTGCTGTGACTGCGATAACACCTACAGCTCAGTAGTCATGCATGTTAGCTGTTTGCAAAAATATAACAGCTTTAAAAAAGAGAAACTGTGGACTAATTAAGTCCCAATAACAAAAAAGCTGCCATTGGCAGCTTTTTTAGATCTAACTAGCTAATAACTTAAAGCTGGTCAGAATTATCTTTTAAGTAAGAAGCAACACCTTCAGTGGTTGCAGTCATACCCTTGTCGCCTTTTTCCCAACCAGCAGGACAAACTTCACCGTGCTCTTCGTGGAATTGTAATGCATCGATCATACGTAGCATTTCATCAACGTTACGACCTAGTGGCAGATCGTTAACAACTTGATGGCGGACTTGACCTTCTTTGTCGATTAAGAAAGACGCACGGAAAGCAACACCAGCTTCTGGATGCTCAACATCGTAAGCTTTACAGATTTCGTGTTTAACGTCAGCAACTAACGTGTAGTTAACTTCACCAATACCGCCTTTATCTACTGAAGTATTTCTCCAAGCGTTGTGTGAGAACTGAGAGTCAATTGAAACACCAATAACTTCAACACCGCGTTTAGTGAATTCTTCAATACGGTGATCAAATGCGATCAACTCAGAAGGACACACGAAAGTGAAATCAAGTGGGTAAAAGAAAACAACAGCTTGCTTACCTTTAATAGCAGTCGCTAGGTTGAAGCTATCAACGATTTCACCAGTACCAAGAACCGCAGCGGCAGTAAAATCTGGGGCCGGACGGCCTACTAATACGCTCATTTTATATCTCCATCTATGGATTGAAAAAATTTAAAACAATGCCTGTTAATCTGGATGGCATTATACCCGAACTGCAGCAATATGCGAGATAGCTCGCATAAATGCATACCTAAATAGATATATTGTTCTCATATTTGAGCTATACCTTACCCGTTATTGATAAAAGAGATAAGCCCTTTATGCTGAAAAGTATTTCAGCTGCTGATAAATGCTCCATATTAAAAAGATTCTGTGACATGAAGAATAAAAATAACATCCTCACAAGCCTTGTTACAAGAATCACAAACCCCAATCACAAGCAGGCAAAACATTTAAACTCGTTAGAGATAAACTGGACATGTATACCTATACAGATAAGAATAAGCTCAGAATAATTATCTAAAACACAACTCAATAAGAATTAATTAATATGAATGCCGTCGTAATTGCTGTCACCTTAATGCTCGCATTAAGTCTTATGCGTGTGAATGTTGTCATCGCGCTCACCATTAGTGCCCTCGCGGCTGGCCTATTTGGTGGATTAGATATACATCAAACCATCACCGCTTTTAATAATGGTCTCGGTGGCGGAGCGCAAATTGCGTTAAGTTATGCACTTTTAGGTGCCTTTGCTGCTGCGCTATCACACTCAGGTTTAACCACGCTCATTTCCCACAACATCATTAAAAAAGTGGGAAAAGAACCAAACAGCACCAATACCTTAGTGGTTCGTTGGTTGATCTTAGCGTCAATATTAATCATGGCCATTAGCTCGCAAAATATTTTACCTATTCATATCGCCTTTATTCCCATTTTAATTCCGCCACTATTACATGTATTAAGTAAGCTCAACATTGATCGCCGCTTAGTGGCTTGTGTCATCACTTTTGGCTTAGTAACCACCTACATGATTTTACCCATTGGTTTTGGTGGTATTTTCTTAAATGACATCTTGTTAGCTAATTTAAACAATAACGGCCTTGGCGCTGTTAAAGAGCAAATTCCAATGGCAATGATGCTACCCGCTCTTGGAATGATCACTGGCTTATTAATAGCGGTATTTATCACTTACCGTAAACCACGCCAGTATGAAATTAAAGATGTCGAGTCCACTGAAAAAACAGTGAGTATCAACAAAAAAACTATCGTGATTTCTTTGTTCGCCATTTTTGCAACCTTAGTGGTGCAGCTACAAACTGATTCAATGATTTTTGGCGCCTTGACGGGCTTTCTCATTTTCCGCTTCTCAGGCATTATCAAAGCGGATGTGAGGCAAGATATGTTTAACCAAGGCGTGCTAATGATGGCCAATATCGGCTTCATCATGATTGCAGCTGCAGGTTTTGCTGCTGTGGTAAAATCAACAGGTGAAGTCAGCACCCTAGTGACTTCATTAGGCGACATCATTGGCGATAATAAAGCGCTTGCTGCACTATTGATGCTTGTTGTCGGCTTATTAATTACCATGGGGATTGGCTCTTCTTTCTCTACCATCCCAATTATTGCTACGATTTATGTTCCATTAGCAATGACATTTGGCTTTTCAGTGGCGGCTACAATCGCCTTGGTGGGCACAGCCGCTGCATTAGGTGATGCGGGCTCTCCTGCATCGGACTCAACCTTAGGCCCAACAGCAGGCTTGAATGCTGATGGCCAGCACGATCATATTCGTGACAGTGTTATCCCAACCTTTATTCATTACAACATTCCGTTAATCGCATTTGGTTGGATTGCTGCGATGGTTTTGTAGTTAATAAAATAAGCAATAAAAAGGGAGCCAATTGGCTCCCTTTTTATTGCTTAACAATGTTAGTAACAGAGGTTAGTTACTTAGTACCAAATATCTTATCACCAGCATCACCTAAACCAGGTAAAATATAACCTTGCTCATTTAGGCAGTCATCAATAGCGGCAGTGTATAATTCAATATCAGGATGGGCAGCTTCTAGTGCTTTAATACCTTCAGGGGCCGCCACAAGCACTAATGCTTTAATAGACACACAGCCACGGCTTTTTAGTAAATCGATAGTCGCAATCATTGAGCCACCAGTAGCAAGCATTGGGTCAACCACAATGGCAACACGCTCATCAACATTACTGACTAACTTGTCAAAATATGGCACTGGCTCAAGTGTTTCTTCATCACGGTAAATACCCACAGCTGAAATTTTAGCGCTAGGCATATGCTCTAAGACACCATCCATCATGCCAAGACCAGCACGCAGAATAGGTACCACTGTCACCTTTTTACCTTTTATTTGCTCAATTTCAACAGGGCCGTTCCAGCCAGGGATGGTTACTTTTTCAGTTTCAAAATCAGAAGTGGCTTCATAAGTTAATAAACTACCGACTTCAGTAGCAAGCTCACGAAATCTTTTAGTACTAATATCAGCTTCACGCATTAAACCCACTTTATGGCGGATTAGCGGGTGTTTAACTTCAACGACTTTCATTTTTGCACTCCTATTGATGAGATATTTTTCGCAAATTCTTCAAATCTTAGTTTATTTATCCTCATTAGAAAACATAAAGTTTCATTTTTGCAAACAATCTCACGCTAAAACAATAAAACTATTACAGAAAACTGTTTTCATGGGCGCATAAATCCAAATGATGGCTTTCGACGACGATCACAAGCTGTTAGAATATCGCCGCATAAAATCCCATAAAACGATGTACCCTAGAGGATCCTCCGTGACTACTCCTACACCACTTAGTTACAAAGACGCTGGCGTTGATATCGATGCTGGTAATGCATTAGTAGATAACATTAAAACTGCAGTAAAACGCACTCATCGTCCTGAAGTTATGGGCAATTTAGGTGGTTTTGGCGCGCTATGCGAGCTACCAACTAAATATAAACACCCTGTATTAGTTTCTGGTACTGACGGTGTTGGTACAAAACTGCGTTTAGCCATTGATTACAAAAAGCATGACACTGTCGGTGTTGATTTAGTTGCTATGTGTGTTAATGACCTAATCGTATCTGGTGCAGAGCCTTTATTCTTCCTTGATTACTACGCAACAGGCAAGCTTGATGTCGAAACAGCAACTTCAGTTGTTAATGGCATTGCAGAAGGCTGTTTTCAGTCTGGTTGTGCATTAATCGGTGGTGAAACTGCTGAAATGCCAGGTATGTACGAAGGTGAAGATTACGATTTAGCAGGCTTTTGTGTTGGCGTTGCTGAAAAAGAAAACCTCATCGATGGTACTAAAGTAAAATCAGGCGATGCGTTAATTGCTCTGGGTTCTACTGGTCCTCATTCAAATGGATATTCTTTAATTCGTAAAGTACTTGAAGTAAGCAAAGCGGATCCTAAGCAAGATTTAGCCGGTAAGCCGCTAATCGATCATCTGTTAGAACCAACAAGAATTTATGTTAAGCCGCTTTTAAAGCTGCTTGAACAAACAGAAGTGCATGCCATGGCTCATATCACTGGCGGTGGCTTCTGGGAAAATATTCCTCGTGTACTGCCAAACGATTGCAAAGCAGTTGTCAAAGGTGATTCTTGGCAGTGGCCTGTGGTTTTCGATTGGTTAATGGAAAACGGCAACATTGAACAATTTGAAATGTACCGCACCTTTAACTGCGGTGTAGGCATGATAATCGCCTTACCAGCAGAGCAAGTTGATGCCGCATTAACCTTGCTACAAGCTGAAGGTGAAAACGCTTGGTTAATCGGTGAAATTGCTACTCGCCAAGGTGACGAAGAGCAAGTGGAGATTAACTAGATGACTGATTGCTGTCGTGTTCTAGTACTCATCTCTGGTAATGGTAGTAATTTACAAGCCATTATTGATGGTTGCGATGACAATGTCAGTGCTGAGGTAGTCGGCGTAATTAGTAACAAGCCTGATGCCTATGGATTAATCCGTGCGCATCAGAGTGAAATTGATACTAGCTGCGTTATTGCACGCAAAGATGAAACTCGAGTCCAATATGATCAACGCCTGAAGCAAGCCATCGAGAAATATCAACCTGACTTAATTGTACTTGCTGGCTTTATGCGGATTTTATCTGATGAATTTGTTAGCCAATATCTGGGAAAGATGATCAACATCCATCCCTCTTTATTGCCTAAATACACTGGATTAAATACCCATCAAAGAGCCATAGATGCCAAAGATGCTGAACATGGCGCCAGTGTGCACTTTGTTATTCCGCAGCTTGACGCTGGGCCTGTGATTTTGCAGGCTAAAGTACCGGTTTATGAAGAAGATGATGTTGATACGCTTGCAGCACGTGTACATGAACAAGAGCATGCTATTTACCCACTGGTCGTTAAGTGGTTCAGCTTACAGCGTTTAAAAATGGTGGATAACATCGCCTATTTAGATGATAAAGCGATTGGCGTGCATGGTTACGCACCAGACTAAATCACGTTAACTTGCTATCAGCTTCAAATAAAAAATCTCGCATTCGCGAGATTTTTTTTTTGAACACAGCTTATGCCCCCTTCAAGTTCAAAACTAGCGAACAGGTAACGTCATGCCTGCAAACATTTCATCAATCAATTGCTGATCACGTAACGCAACCGCTTTTTCTACCACATCACGGGTGAGATGCGGGGCGAAGTTATACATAAAGTCATACATGTAACTTCTTAAAAAGCTGCCACGTCTAAAGCCTATTTTAGTGGTGCTGTGGGCAAATAAATGACTTGCGTCAATGGCAACCAAGTCTTTATCAATAATTGGGTCAATGGCCATAGAAGCAATAACACCCACACCTAGGCCTAATCTGACATAGGTTTTTAGCACGTCAGCGCTCGTGGCACTAAATACCACTCTGGGCTCAAGTTCGGCTTTATTAAATGATTTTTCTATTTCTGAGGCTTTATCAAAGCCAAACACATAAGTCACTAACGGAAATTCAGCTAAATCTTCAATGGTTAATGTTTTACGATTGGCCAACGGATGATCTTTGGTCACCACCACAGAACGGTTCCAATGGTAACAAGGCAACATAATTAAGTCTGAATACAGATGCATAGCTTCAGTTGCAATGGCAAAGTCGGCATCACCGCGAGCAGCTTGTTCACTAATTTGCGATGGCGTACCTTGGTGCATATGTAAGTTAACTTTCGGATAGCGCTTAATAAAAGGCTTAATCACTTGCGGTAAAGCGTAACGGGCCTGAGTATCTGTCGTTGCGATATTCAGCTCGCCTTGGTTAGGCTGGGTATATTCTTCTGATACTTTTTTAATGCTTTCAACTTTACCCAAAATGTCATTAGAAATATCAATGACCATTTGGCCTGCTGGGGTCACATGTGTAAGATGTTTACCACTGCGACCAAAGATTTGGATCCCTAACTCATCTTCTAGCATCCGTACTTGTTTGCTGATCCCCGGCTGAGAAGTATAAAGGTCTTCAGCGGTAGCCGAGACATTTAAATTATGTTTTACCACTTCGGCAATATATCTTAGTTGCTGTAATTTCATGTTACGACCTTCACCCTTGCCAATCACATATTATTTTAACCTTATAGCTAAATGTTATAGAACATCTAAAATATTAATGCAAACAGTAATAACAACATTGAGAGTTTTGCATGTTATTGCTCTGTAATGCTAATCTTGACCACTGTGTCACTATTTCCACAATTATTCGTCACAATGTAAGACTTTTTTACGACACACACTTTTTCATAAGCTAGAATACCAGCTTAGATATTTATAAAAGTGGCAGTTAAGCCACTGTCCAATTTTATTATTGAATGGAAACCACATGACCTTTACTTTGGTACTGATCCTTATAGGTGCACTTTTTCTCCTCATCATTGGTATCAGTCTGATACAACAACAAAAAGAGCGTGCTGAAGCCGAACGCCGAATGGAATTAAAACGTCAGCGAGCCATCATAGATGAAACTGAGTCAGTACTTTCCAGCACCGGCTTAGCTTCTTTTCCTAGCAGTATTATTTTGGTGTTATATAAACGCATCAATGAAGCCCTACAGGTGTCGGTTTCCTATTTAGTAAATCAGCCTCAGCAGGCGGATTACCAACGCAGACAAATTGATATTCAAGCGCAAATAACCAATTTAAATAACAATGCAATGCAAGCCTTAGCCATAGAAAACTTTCGTTTACCTGACAATGACAAGCAAATTCTAGAATTAGTACAAATGCTTAAAAAATTAAAAGCCATTGTTCGGGCAGAAAATAATAAAGGTAAAATAGAGCCGCAGGTGTTTGCTGAAGCAGAAAGTCGTATCGACAGTTACCAGTTACGCATCAATGTTGAATCCATGCTTTCAAGAGCAAGAGCGTCTAATTCGCTAAAACAATTTGGCTCTTCTAAGCAAATGGTGTCGAAGGCGCTAGCCACACTGCAAGCGATTAAAGCGAAAACCCCGGATGACCCATTTATTTCCCGCAAAGTTGACGAAGCAAAGGAGTTACTCAGTGAGATTAACTCACAGCAAAAACAAGTGATCCCAGATGCAGTAAAACCGAATAAAAATGAAGGTGATGATATTGATATGTTGTTTCAACCTAAAAAGAAGTGGTAACGGGTTAACTTATTTAATTTACAGATTTTAAAGCCTCTTCGGAGGTTTTTTTATTGAGTGAAATATAATCGCCCCCTAATAATCAAAACAGCAATGCTAATTATCCTATAGCTGTTTATTTAGATGATTAAAAAACATGAAAATTGAGCAATAAAAATGGGACCCTATGGTCCCATTTTTTTCAATCGCTAATTTGTTAGATAAAGAAGATTAATCTTCCTTTTTCTTTACTGTTTTTTTCGCTGCTGGCTTTTTGGCCGCCGCTTTCTTAGCTGGCTTTTTCTTAGTTGATTCGCTCACCCATTTGCCACCAATGAATTTTGATGACCAACCAGTGGCTTTTCCGTCAACTTCAGTAGCAACATATTGCTCTTTGGTTTTACGACTAAATTTAACTGCGGCTTTATTACCATCATCATCGGTAACTGGCGCATCGGCAAGGTACTGATATTTTGGCCAAAGTTGCTCACGATAATGAACCAGTTCTTCAACCAAAGGCGCTCGTGTTTCACGAGATTTAGGGAACGTACTTGCTGCAAGGAAAATACCTGCCGCGCCGTCACGCAATACAAAATGTGCATCAGACTTAGTACATTTCAAATCAGGTAAGAAGATAGGATCTTCTTTAGGTGGCGCCGCTTCGCCGCTTTTTAGTAACTTGCGGGTATTTTTACATTCGGTGTTGGTACAACCAAAGTATTTACCAAAGCGGCCATTTTTAAGTTCCATATCATTGCCGCACTTATCGCATTCAATGATTGGTCCTTCATAACCTTTAATCTTAAATTGACCAGCTTCGATTTCGTAACCTTCACAGGTTGGGTTATTACCACAAACATGTAATTTACGTTCTTCATCGATGAGATAACTGTCCATTGCGGTGCCACATTTACCACAACGATGTTTAGCACGCAGTGCATCAGTTTCAGCATCTTCATTGTCGCTGACAGCTTCTTCACCTGGTGTTAAGTTCATGGTGGTTTTACAGCGCTCTTTTGGCGGTAAAGCATAACCAGAACAGCCTAAGAACACACCGGTGGTGCCGGTACGAATACCCATTGGGCGACCACAGGTTGGACACTTAATGTCTTCAGCCAGCACCATCTCATTTAGACGCATGCCGCCTTCTTCCGGATCTAACTCTGCATGTTTAAGTTGCTTAGTTAAATCGCCATAGAAACCATCAAGGACTTTTTTCCACTCAAGTTTACCTTGAGCGACATCATCAAGGGTTTGCTCCATGCTAGCTGTAAAGTCAAAGTTCATAATGTCACTGAAGCTTTCAACTAAACGGTCACTAACAATTTCCCCCATCTTTTCAGCGAAGAATCGACGGTTTTCTACTTTTACATAACCGCGGTCTTGAATAGTTGAAATAATCGTTGCATAGGTTGATGGACGACCGATACCGCGCTTTTCAAGCTCTTTAACTAATGACGCTTCACTAAAACGTGCAGGCGGCTTAGTAAAATGTTGTTTAGGTAACAATTCATTTAGATCTAACACATCGCCTTTATTAACCACAGGCAAAGTCTTGTCTTCTTCGTTCTTCTTACCCATTGGCGGTTGCACTTTAGTCCAACCGTCAAAGCGCAGTGTACGACCACTGGCTTTAAGTTCGTAATCACCTGCAGTCACAGTCAAACGAGTCGCATCATATTTAGCTGGATTCATTTGACATGCAACGAATTGGCGCCAAATAAGCTCATAAAGGCGCTGAGCGTCTCTTTCCATGTCAGTCATTGTAGCTGATAGGATTTTAACGTTAGACGGTCTGATAGCCTCATGCGCCTCTTGAGCGCCCTCTTTACTACCATATCGAATTGGGTTTTCTGGTAAATAGTCGTTGCCGTACTCAGAAGCGATCATTTCCCGTACACCATCTACCGCTTCTTGACTTAAATTAGTCGAGTCGGTACGCATATAGGTAATATGCCCTGCTTCATAAAGACGCTGCGCCATCATCATGGTCTTTTTAACACCAAAACCAAGACGAGTACTCGCTGCTTGTTGTAATGTTGAGGTGATATAAGGCGCTGATGGTTTACTTGATGTCGCTTTATCATCACGACCGGTAACCACAAACTTTGAATCTTTTAACGCATCTAACGCTACTTGAGCTTGAGCTTCATTAATTGGACTAAAGGCCGCCGACTGATATTTTGCCACTTGCATTTTTAGCTTTTGAGCTTGCGAAGTTGCTAAATCAGCATGCACATCCCAAAATTCTTCAGGGACAAATGCCTTAATCTCACCTTCACGCTCAACTACCAGTCTAACGGCTACCGATTGAACACGGCCTGCAGATAAACCGCGAGCTACTTTTTTCCAAAGTAATGGCGACACCATGAAACCCACAACTCGGTCTAAAAAGCGACGCGCTTGTTGTGCGTTAACCATGTTGGTATCAAGTACAGATGGTTTGCTAAATGCATCTTGAATGGCTGTTTTGGTAATTTCGTTGAACACAACGCGCTGATAACGAGATTCGTCACCACCAATAATTTCCTGCAAATGCCATGCAATTGCCTCACCCTCTCTATCCAAATCGGTTGCGAGATAGATGTGGTCAGCATTTTCAGCTAATGCTTGCAGTTCTTTAACGACTTTTTCTTTACCTGGTAGGATTTGATACTTAGCCGCCCAGCCTTTTTCTGGGTTAATCCCCATACGGGCAACTAAAGCTCGTTTATCCCGCGCGAGTTTGTATTTAGCTTTTTCTTCAGGCGCCATTTTTCTAACTTCAGCCGGCGTTTTAGTCGCTACCGTGCTGTCTGGCGATGATGATGTAGGCAAATCACGGATGTGACCTACACTCGATTTAACGATGAATTCTTTACCAAGGTACTTATTAATAGTCTTGGCTTTGGCCGGCGATTCGACAATAACTAGTGATTTACCCATAGTTTAATTTGCGCCAAAAAGTCTCTAACAGATATAAATTGGTTCCATATATAGAGTGTTGAGACGAATGTTTCAAGTAAATACCTCTAATATGTGTCCAGCGAGCCATTTTTTAATCAATTATAAAAAAGGAGAAAAAATAATATTGCGTTAATAAAAAGTAATATTTCATTATTTAGGGTCTAGCAAGTAAAACTTGTGCATGTTTAGTCACTTTTTCAATATTTGCGACCCGAGTCACCGCTTGTTAACCCTTATATCATCAGTATACTGACGGTAATTTCACAAAATTAAATCGTAAAAAACCTATTTAAATAACAATAAGAATGACTATTAAGGAAAATAAATGAAGCACTTTGAAGCGAACTTCGATGGTCTAGTCGGGCCAACGCACAACTATGCAGGGCTATCTTTTGGTAACGTTGCTTCATACAGTAACGCGGCCCAAGCATCAAACCCTAAGGCTGCCGCTAAGCAAGGGCTTCAAAAAGCAAAGTCACTCGCAGATCTTGGCATGATTCAAGGTGTGTTAGCCCCTCAAGAGCGTCCAGACCTTTATTCGCTACGCCGTATGGGTTTTGCTGGCTCTGACGCTGAAGTGTTAACACAAGCCGCCAAGCAAGCTCCTGCATTACTCAATGCCTGCTGTAGTGCTTCATCTATGTGGACCGCTAATGCTGCAACTGTGTCACCCAGTGCTGACAGTCGAGATGGCAAGGTTCATTTTACGCCAGCAAATTTGGTAGATAAGTTACACCGTAGTATAGAACCGATAACTACGGCGAATATTTTAAAGGCCACATTTAAAGACGAACGTTTTTTTAAACATCATCAACATTTGCCAGAACATGCAAGCTTTGGCGATGAAGGCGCAGCTAATCACACCCGTTTGTGTGGTGATTATGGTCATGCTGGGGTTGAGTTATTTGTCTACGGTCAAGAAGCGACTAACCCAAATGCAGTTAAACCGACTAAATATCCAGCAAGGCAAACATTAGAGGCATCGCAAGCGGTAGCGCGGTTACATCAAATCGATGACGAAAGCTGCGTTTTCATACAGCAAAACCCTGATGTGATTGACCAGGGGGTTTTCCATAATGATGTTATTTCTGTCGGTAACCAAAATGTGTTGTTCTATCATGAACAAGCATTTTTAAATACCGCAGAAAAGTTTGATGAAATACGCCGTAAAATGAACACTGATGTTCACTTTATTAAAGTCGCGACATCACAAGTATCAATTAATGACGCCGTTAAAAGCTATTTGTTTAACACGCAAATTATCACATTACCTAACGGTGAAATGGCGATAATCGCCCCAACAAATTGCCAAGAAAACCCGGCAGTCCATGCTTATTTAAATGAATTGCTCACGTTAGGAACGCCAATAAAACACGTTAAATACTTTGATGTAAAACAAAGTATGCAAAATGGTGGCGGCCCAGCTTGTTTGCGTTTACGTGTCGCAATGAGCGAACTGGAAGTTTCAGCAGTTAATCAAAATACCTTAATGAATGACGCTTTATTTAGCCGCTTAAATCTATGGGTAGACAAGCATTACCGTGACAGTCTAGTCGTAGCCGACTTAGCAGACCCTCAGCTAATTATTGAGTCACGAACAGCCTTAGATGAGCTGACTCAAATATTAAAACTTGGCAGTGTTTATCAATTTCAGAAATAAGTCATAAACTTAAGAACAATAAAAAAGCGCCTGATTAGGCGCTTTTTTATTGAGGTTATAACCACTTTCAAAGATAAAAAAACCGCTCTATGAGCGGTTTTTGTTAATGCTTATACTAATCAATTAACCATTATCATGGACGTTCACTGTATACGTTACAGGGTCACCATATAAAGTTTTCACTGTAATAGTTAAATTACCATCCGTTTTATCATTTGAAGAACTTTCTCGCCCAATAGTGAAAGTGAACAACAATGGCTTATTAGATGTATTGTTGCCAATAGTATATGAACTAGTCGCAGATGATAATTCACCATTTTCAGTAGAAGCTGTAATAGTTGTCCCACTCGCTAATGTATTGTTGTTTACATCGGACAAGAACAAGTAAACTGTTTTACTTGATAAACCAACATCAACATCTGGTGTTGAAGGATCATTATCATCATCTAAAAATACAGAACTAATATCAATTGTTGCAACATCTGTAATATCACCAACATCATTAATATCAACTAAACGACCATATGGAGTGGAACCAGACATAACGATGGTCATATTTCTAAACACGTTTAATTGTGATTGAGTATTATTTATACCTGTTTGACTACAGCTTGCTTCTGAACCTGAAGCGCAAAGTAAGCCTGTATAAAAATCATCAGCCGCATCAAAAACACCATTACTATTATAGTCAATATACTCTTCTTTAATTGCACCGGCAGGAACCGGGTCGCCACGATAACTGCCATCTTCGTTTTCATCAAAGAAAGCTTCCGTTATATCAGTCCATGTCTCCACAGCATCAAATAATCCATTACCATTTAGATCAACAAAACTCTCTTCACCTATAGCATAGGCTGTGACCGTTGAGCGACCAGGTCTTGGTTCAGGGATGATAGAATTATCGCCGTCTTTATAACTATCCAAAACATTACCAGTACATGGAGGAGATACATGTATTGTGCCATCTCTATCAATGAAAGGAGTCGGACACTCAACTACTCTATCGTCAAAAGGTCGGGGATTTGAACTAGTCCAAATGACAGAACAAGTACCTGTGTTAGATACAGTAGTACAGCTACCATCTAAATCCCCTTGACCGACATTACCACCTTCAGTTCTAAAATGGATTACCGTTCCAGTAGGTACAGGGTTATTGAAATGGTCGGCTGAACGGATAGTCACAGCACTGGTTTCACCATCACGATCCCAGCCTTCAACATTTAACACTGAAGCTGATAACGAGAAGCTATTGTAATCAGCTAAACCTGTTGTAACCGTTAGGCTATCAGATACATTTGAAACAGGTAAACTTGATGGGTCACTCTCATCTTGCCAAACAGCGAACACCTTAACAGGTGTAGCAACATATCCTGAACGTACAGTAACTGACGCATTACCTTCTGAATCAGTATAAGCAACGGCATATTTATTTGCTGCGACTAAATCTGTTGGGTACTCAGGATCGCCGACTTTAGGCATATTTGGACAATAAACAAAATCATCAGCGATTGGCGCTGGTGACAATGTCATCCCGCCAACTTCAGTGCTTAGCTCGAAACACACCCGTTTAGCTGCTGCGGCTTGACCAACTTCATTTAACAACTTGAATGAAACTTGCGATGTTTCAGAGCGTTCACCAGCATCAGATAAACCACCAGAACCTTTAATAGCAAGTTTAGTTGGTGACGCACTAATAAATTGGATTGCACCAACGGTTATAGCATCAATCATCACATCGGTTGTTGCGGTGACTGTTGAAGCACCAGTAATAGCAGAAACCGTTATTGTATCTGTACCCTGACAATTGATACTTCTATAGGTAGCAAAACCTTTACCAGCATTTGTTACTACAGGAGAATCAATAACAGCATTTCCCGCTGACATACATTGAGAAGAAAACTCTAATGTGAAAGGTTGACTTGTTTCTATAGCCCCTACAGAGTCTAGAACCGTAACTTCAATAACCGTAGACCCACCAGCCGGTATTGTGCCTGTACCGATATAAGTGGACACATCTAAATCAATATCGACTCGGCCAATTTCAAAAGCTTTGGTAGAAGTTACTTGTTTCACTTTTAAAGAAACTTCACCAGCACCAACTGCACCATCTGAATATAGGTCAAGAATAGCTTTACCATCTTCATTAGTTATTGCAGTTGCAGACGCAGGGCTTACAGCACCAAGAGTCGTACCTGCAGATATTAGAACTTGTCTAAGCGGTTGACTAGAACCTTCTAAAGTAACGATAGCACCAAGAATACCCGGGCGTTCATTGGTAATATTATCAGTTACAGTACATACCTCGAAATTCTTAAGAGCCTTATCAAAAGCTGCAACATCATTACAATCATAGATTTCAAAACTGATACTAGGATCTGCAGCTACAATATCAATATCATCGCCAGCAGTTTCAAAACCAATTGAGACTTCATTTGCACCTAAAGAAGCCGTTATACTCGCAGCGCCTTCGATTGAACCTGCGGTTAGCAATATTTCGGCTTTACCTGAATTATCGCTTAATGCTGTTGCTGATACAGGTAAAAAATCGCCTAAAGTACTCGCGAAACTTATCACTTGATTGACAACAGGATTACCAGTTCTATCAGTTACAAATACTTGTACTTTTGCAGGTTCAGCTTGGCTTACTGTTGATGTTTGGTTACCAGAAACATCTACTAAGGCAATATCAAGATTATTAACCTCACCGTTGCCATCAAATGCGTCACCAGCTACGCTGAAATTGAAATCTGCAAAAATTTGCTCTCCTTCAAGAATAAATACAACTTCCAGAGTACCCGCACCTTCAACGGTATCTGTTAACAAGGTGGCCCTTGCGATACCATTAACATCAGTTAAAGCGCTACCTGAAGAAGGGTTTATTTTACCTTCTCCGATAATCGAAAAGTCTACTCTTTCATAAGCAACTGCAACACCTTGTTTTAATAAAGTTGCCTTAACTGAACCAGGTGAACTTTCGCTTATATTACGTATAATATTATCAGAAGAATCAACGACCGTTAGCTCTATTTGGTACTCATCAATTGGTTTTATGACAACTTCATCGCCTAATGACTCAAATCCTAAGCTTGCAGTAGCGTTTCCTATAACCACTTGAACTTCACCAGCGCCAGCCTCTTCACCAGCAGTGAGCTTAATAGAAGCTACACCATTGGTATCAGTAATTGCAGTGCCTAAACTCGGCGTTATATTACCTAAGCTGGTTTTAAAGGTTGCGACTTTATCAGTGAGCGGGTTGCCTTCAAGATCCAAATAAGTTGCCTGTACAATACCTGCAACAGCATTACTAATTTGGTTAATTTCTGTTCCATTTACATCAAATAATTTGATAGATAATCGATTAGTTCCAACAGCGGGCCCGTCACCTAAAGCTTTAAAGCTTATAGATGTAGTTAACCCTTCTGCAACAGATACATTAACAGTACCAGCAGCTTCGACGTCAGCAGTTCTAAGAATTATAGAAGCCTTACCATTTGCGTCAGTTAAAGCTGTAGCGCTGGTAGGATCAAATATACCAATTGAGGTATCATTCAATGAAAAATTAACTACCGCACTTGGTACTGGATTACCATTTACATCTAAATAAGTAACTTCAACAAGCCCCGGTTCAGTGTCAGAAATTTCAGTAGTTGAATTTCCCGAAGAATCCAGTATTACAGCAGTAAGACTTGCAATATCAGCAACGCCACCATCGCCTTTCGAATAAAAGCTGATACTTGATGGGACTTCATCTCCTATCGTTATCGTGACATTACCTGCACCTTCTTTATTTGCCGCAACAACCTTAATACTTGCTACACCCGATGCATCTGTCAACGCTGTTCCACTACCAGGAACAAAGCTCGCAAGTTCTGAATCATTAAGTGTAAAACTCACCACTTTATTGGCAACTGGCGTACCAGAGGCATCAGTATAAGAAACGTTGATATAACCCGGAACGGCATTACTAATGTTTGAAATCGTATTACCCGCAACATCTTGCATCGCAACACTGATAATATTATTCCCAGGGAGTACCCCATCACCAACAGAGCTAAAGTTAACCAGCGTTGCATCAGTGCCAGCACTAATAGAGATGGAGCCAGCCCCTTCTTTATTTAACGTCACTAGCTTAATGGTTGCATCACCTTGTGAATCAGTTAACACGGTTCCGTCAACAGGGTCGAATGCACCTAACGCGGTATCATTCAGGCTAAAGCTAATCACTTGATTCGCTTGCGCTACACCTGCTGTATCAGAATAGTTAACATGAACATATCCTGGCGACGATGCACTAATACTGGTAATTGCACTCCCTGATGAATCTTTGAGGCTTGCTGATAACACTTTTTGGTCTGCTCTAGGTGCATCACCTTGTGAGCTAAAGTTTACACTTGATGTATTCTCACCGATGACAACGTTTACTGTTCCTGCACCTTCTTTAAATTGAGTCGCAACTTTAATCGTCGCTTTACCCTGTGCATTAGTTAATACGGTGCCGTCTAAAGGGTCAAAAATGGCTAACGCTGAATCATTAAGACTAAAAACAACTAACTCATTAGCCAAAGCATTACCTTCAGGGCTTTTATAAGTAACTTCTAAATAACCTGGAACGCCATGACTAATATGAGTTATTACAGTTTGAGTATTATCAATTAGTGAGACTTCAATAGAATTTCCGCCAGGTATCGCGCCATCGCCAGAAAAACTCACACCTACGTTATCTGACTCACCAGTCACTAAACTGGCAGTCAATAATGTCGCAACTTCTTGACTGGATGTGCTTAAAGTTATTGAAGCTACACCTTCCGAGTTAGTTTTAACGCTTGCTGATACTGGGTCAAAGATACCAGCTTCAGGATCGTCAAGTGTAAAAGCCACGACTTGGTTCGCTAAAGCTCCTGCAATAGAGTCTGTTACTGTTGCAGTGATCAAAGCTGGTGAGTCGAAAGATATATCAGTAGTCGATATATCCAGGGTAATAGAAATTACAGAAGGATCAGGATCCGTTCCTCCGCTACCATCATCGGAAATGCTTCCACCACCACTACAAGCAAATAGAAATATTGAACTTAAAAGCGCTAAAAATAGTCTTTGTGCTGACCTCATTGTCAGTCTCCCTGTTACATTAAACTCGTACTTATGAATTATAATAGTTACTTAGTAAGCGATATCAAACAAAAATATTGCAACTTTCTCTTTACTCTACTGTTTTTTTCCACATTTATCCTCAAAAACTTTAACTTTTACCCCGTTTCATAAGATTTCGTTTCCTGATAGGCTTAAAAATGTAAAAAATATACTTATAAAAATGATGGGAAGGATGTAGTTTTGATTAATAAAAGTAAGCTTGGTTTAACAAGCAAAATACTAATAGGTATGGCAGCGGGTATTATTCTTGGATTAATTCTAAGAAATGTGTTCCCCGATAGTTTATTCGTAAAAGATTATATTACTGAAGGTATCTTGCACGTTGTTGGAACCATCTTCATTTCAAGTTTAAAAATGTTAGTGGTTCCGCTAGTGTTCGTATCACTGGTTTGTGGTACCTGTTCATTGAGTGACCCGTCCAAATTAGGCCGACTTGGTGGTAAAACCATTGCGTTTTACATGTTCACCACCGCGATTGCTTTAACGGTCGCAATTTCAATGGCCATTCTCGTTCACCCTGGTAACGCATCACTGGCAACCTCTGCGATGGAGTTCAGCGCTAAAGATGCCCCTAGCCTTGCTGAAGTCGTGATTAATATCGTACCAACAAACCCAATTGAAGCCATGAGCCAAGGCAACATGCTGCAAATCATTATTTTTGCAGTCATCTTTGGTTTTGCAATTTCACACATTGGCGAGCGCGGCGCACGTGTATCGGCATTATTTAATGATTTAAATGAAGTCATCATGCGCGTGGTTACTTTAATCATGCAACTTGCGCCTTATGGTGTATTTGCGCTGATGGCAAAACTAAGCTTAACCCTAGGTTTAGAAACATTCGGTAGCGTAGTTCAATACTTCTTCTTAGTAATTTTTGTATTACTTCTGCAAGCACTGGTTGTTTACCCTACGTTACTCAAGGCATTCTCAGGTTTAAGCCCATTAATGTTCTTACGTAAAATCCGTGATGTGCAATTATTTGCTTTCAGTACTGCAAGTTCAAATGCAACCTTACCTGTTACCATCGAGACGTGTGAACACCGTTTAGGTGCTGATAATAAAGTCGCTTCATTCACCTTACCCCTAGGCGCTACCATCAATATGGATGGCACCGCTATTATGCAAGGTGTGGCAACGGTATTTATTGCCCAAGTATTTGGTATTGAACTGAGCCTAATGGATTATGTAACAGTGGTTGTTACTGCGACATTGGCATCCATTGGTACTGCTGGCGTTCCTGGCGTTGGCTTAATCATGCTCGCCATGGTGCTCAACCAAGTCGGCCTTCCTGTAGAAGGTATTGCATTGATTATCGGTGTTGATCGTCTACTTGATATGATCCGTACCGCGGTTAACGTAACGGGTGACTCAGTCGCAACTATCGTCATTGCCAAATCTGAAGGTGAGTTCAATGAAGCTGTATTCAATGATTCACAAGCGGGTAAAGTAAGTGCGAGCTTTGAAGATCAAGTTAAAAACGTCAAAGCGTAAAATACATTAGCATTAAATATTTAGGCGCCATGTTATGGCGCCTTTTTTATTTGTGTTATAACCTAACTAATCAGATGCTTAACTCATGAGATTAAAATGGATTTTACCCTGCTTTCAACCCTTGCCGTTATTCACTCTTTAGCATTAATTAGCCCAGGGCCTGATTTCGCTATTATTGTAAAAACAGCCACACAACAAACTCGCAGCACTGCAATCATGTGTGCGGTAGGAATAAGTGCCGCGATATTGGTGCACAGTTTGCTATCACTTTTAGGGATAAGCATCATGATCCAGCAATCTGCAATGGCTTACATAGTGGTGCAAATTATTGGGGTGAGTTACTTGGCATGGATGGGTTATGGCGCTTTAGCGGCCTCATATCGGGCATATACACAAACTCAAGCATCATCTGATGAAACTGAAATCAATGGCCGTCTCCCTCACCAAGGCACTATGTCTGCTTTAAAAGGCTTTCAAATTGGCCTTTATACTAATTTGCTTAACCCTAAAGCGTTAATATTCTTTATCACCATTTTTACCGTACTGGTGACACCACAGGTCACTATAGAAACGAAATTTGCGTCAGCTAGCTTATTATTTGGCTTATCTATCATTTGGTTTTGCTTTCTCGCCATCATATTAACCAACCCCAACATTCAACACAAAATGGCTAAAGGCAATAATATAATTAATATCATTACCGGTATTATTTTCCTTGGCGTCGCTATTACCATTGCAATGTCATTAATATCCACGCACCTGTTGAACTAGAGGTTAACAATTCAAAATAAAATGCCTCTGTGTCAGCTACAGTTAAGTATTAGGCTGATAATATCTAACGATTAACAATGTAAGAGTATTTCCTATGAGAATTTTGGTAATCGAAGACGATCCGATTTTATCACACCATCTAAATGTGCAGTTATCTGAATTAGGCAATCAAGTCCAAGTGGCTTTGACGGCTAAAGAAGGCTTTTATCAAGCAACTAACTACCCTATTGATATTGCCATCGTTGACCTTGGCCTGCCCGATAAAGATGGCATGACATTGATTTCTGAAATTCGAAATGCAGGCGTCAAAGCTCCTATTCTCATCTTAACCGCGAGAGTTAACTGGCAAGATAAAGTAGAAGGCCTTAATGCCGGTGCAGATGACTACCTGGTAAAACCATTTCAAAAAGAAGAGTTAGTCGCTCGCCTCGACGCTCTTGTGCGCCGTAGTGCAGGCTTTGTTAAATCGACCATCAGCTCAGGTGCTCTGCAGCTTGATTTAGCCGCTAAACAAGTCTCATTAAATGATGAGCCAATGGAAGTCACCGCCTTTGAATATTTAATTTTGGAATATTTAATGCGTCATTGCCATGAAGTCGTTGCCAAGCAACGCTTACTTGATGTGATTTATGGTGATAAAGAAGGTGACCCTAATACTATCGAGGTAATGGTAAGCCGTATCAGAAAAAAATTGACTAAAGGCGCTATTGAAAACCCCATCGCAACAATACGCGGTCAAGGATATAAATTTAACTTACCATGCAGCTAAGATTTAAACCCAAAAAGCGTCTGCTCACGAGGATGTTAATCACATCCTTAGCGATTATTGCACTTGTTGGTTTTGCCCTAGCTTGGTCATTGACCATTTTACACGCCCAAAATAGCTACAATGTCGAAACTTCGCAACTAATCGCTGAAATGCCTCAAATTGCAGCCGAATTAAGAGAGCACGACTTAATTCCGAAAAATAACAATTGGCTGCAAGAAAATAATAGACAGAAACGCTATATTATGGCCAGTTGTGGGGATAATTATCGCCAAATTTGGACCTCTACACTGGCAAAAGAAAACGGCATCAATGACATTTGTAGCCGATTTAAAACCATTGCCGATACATCCCCGCCCTATTATCTGACCACGGCAAATAATAAGTCTTATTTTGCCTATCAATTACCGGTTGAATTGAATCAACAGCAATACAACATGATAGTGCTCAAAGATGCAAAAACCGTTGAAAGAGACTTCAAACGCTTTAAACGGTTAACTTATCTGCGACTGGCCGTTGTACTAGGTTTAGCCTTCATACTACTGATCAGTGCAGCCTATTGGGGCATGCACCCAATGATAACCCTTAAACAAGAACTACAAGCAATCACTAAGGGAAAAAAACAAACACTATCAAGTGATTACCCACAAGAATTAAAAGGCGTTACTCAAGCGTTAAATCAATTATTAGTCCAATCTAGCGAACAGCAAACTCGCTATCAAAATGCCATGAATGATTTAGCCCACAGTCTAAAAACCCGCTTAGCTGCGGTTCACGCCATTACTGACGACCAGCAGTTAAGTAAGGCTGATGCGAGCGAAAAAATCATGCAGCAAGTAGGACAAATGGATCAACTCGTAAAATATCAACTCAAAAGAGCCTTAGTGGGCCGACAAGGACTAATACAGGAGCAAACGCCCGTGTTACCCATGGTTGAGCAGTTATCACAAATGTTATTCAAGATTTATCATGAAAAGTCAGTGCAGTTTAGTAGTGATATTAATTCTGATATTAGCTTTCCAGTCAATAAAGGTGATTTGATGGAACTGTGCGGTAATTTAATGGAAAATGCCTTTAGATTGTGTATCAGTCAGGTCAAGGTTACAGCCTTTATTGATGACGATGGCAGCACTGTGTTAATCGTAGAGGATGATGGCCCTGGCGTTGAAGATGCACTCAAAACGCGCATCATTCAGCGTGGTGTGCGCGCTGACACCCAATCCCCCGGTCAAGGCATTGGACTTGCAGTGTGTCATGAAGTTGTCAGCAGTTATCACGGCACCTTATCAATTACAGAAAGTCAGTTACAAGGGGCAAACTTCACTATTAAGATCCCCAATCAATGAGCATCACTTCGCTTGCGCGGTATAAAGTTGCTCAGCGCGATTGAACATTATCCATGAGGTGGCAATATATTTATCATCACTGATAGGGATATTGCCCCTATGGGTGTGGGTAAAGCCTGCGGGGGCAATCACCATAGTACCTTTTGTAGGCTTAATGACTTTATTTTGATAATAAAACTCAGTTTCACCGCCTTGCTCAACATCATTAAGGTAATACATATAAAGTAATACCCTATGCAAGGCTTCATGGGAACCAGACTGCGGAAAGTGTTCTGAATGCCAATGAGGGTAACCACCTAAACTTTGCTGATATTTTTGCACATTAACCGTACCACTGCGGTATAAATATTGCGTTATCGCTTTGGCTTTATTCGCCCCTAGGTCAGAAAAATTATCAGGATTTAGCGTAACAGCTTCACCTTTATCATTGGCGATGGTGACAGATACCGCACCCATGAGTGCCATAGGGTACTGGCTGAAGTAGTTTGCCGCATGGGTTAATGTTAACTGTAATAACTCATTTTTAAGCTGGGTTAAGTTATTGTGCAAGTCTAAGGTTAAATCTAAACTGCGTTTTTTATCCCTATCGACACCCTGTCCTGTCTTTCCTTCAGTCACTCCAGAGTGATTATCAAAAGCATTTCGTAACCTGTCGCACAAATCATCACTAATAGCATTGGGTATAACGTCAATAAAATCCATAATCTATAGGCACTTTTTAATATTGTAATGATATCATGCTGCCACGGAATGTTTTGCACTGCAAAGTGCATCCACATAACCGCTATAAATAAAACAATAAATCAGGTGATACTCTTTTAATCTATGAACAAAAACATAAAAATTTCAATTAATCAGCTTCAGGTAGGTCATTTCATTCGACTACCTATTTCATGGAAAGATCACCCATTTTTATTTAGTAATTTCAAACTAAAATCCCAGTCACAAATTGAATTACTTAAAAGCCTCAATATTAACGATATTTATTATGACGCCGAGCGCAGTGATTTAGGGTTAATTGACTTAAAACCCTCAGCGAATAAAAACGCTAGTACAGTGGTTGATCCTGAGGAGCTAAAACAGATTAAAGCTAAAATGGAATCTTACAAACAGATTCAAATCGATGCCCAAAAAAAGTTACGCCGCAATTTGAAAAAAACCGAACAGCAATTTGAGCGTTCTATCGCCATGATGCGCTCAAGCGTATCAAAGCTTGGCAGTCGCCCTTTAAATTCGGTCAGTGATGCAAAAGAAATGATCACAGACATGACCAATATGCTATTGAGTTCTGATGATTTGGTGCTGCATTTAATGACTGATGCAAAGCCCAATGATGTCATTTTCCATCATTCACTCAATGTGTCGACAATGTGTATGATGCTGGCTAAAAACTTAAACTGGCCTCGTGATGAAATTGAACTTATAGGCCTTGGTGCGTTATTTCATGATCTGGGGAAACTAAAAATCCCCAGTAATATTTTGAGCAAACAATTGCCGCTAACGACGCCGGAAAAGAACTTATTAAAACAGCATTCTTTGATGAGCCTCAACTTTTTAAAATTAGCTGACAGCTTTCCTGAACAGGCTAAACCCATGATTACTAATCATCATGAGTACCTTGACGGCTCTGGCTACCCCAAAGGCCTAAAAGGCGATCAGTTAGACAAATACTCGCAACTAATAAGTGTTATTAATGAGTACGATAACTTGTGTAACGGTACTAAGTTATCAAAACCTAAAACCCCTTATGCTTCTTTGGGGCTACTTTACAAAAATTATAAAAGTAAACTTAACCCTGAGTACGTTGGTAAGCTCATCAAAACTATCGGTGTTTATCCACCGGGCAGCCTCATCGAGCTTTCAAGTGGTCAATTTGGCATGGTAATGTCAGTAAATTTAAGCAAGATATTATTTCCGCAAATTATGCTCTACGACCCTATAGTACCAAAAGAGCAAGCACCAATTATTGATTTAGAAAAAGAAGACATCAGCATTGTGCGCTGTTTGCCAGCTTCTGCATTACCCGAAAAAATCTTCAAGTACCTAAGCCCAAGAGAAAACATAAGTTATGCCATTGGCAATGCATAATCGAATAGCTAAGTTTGCGTTTTAACATCAGCATCGACCCAACAAAAAAAGCCATTAACGGTTGCGTTAATGGCTTTAAAGTCATCAGCTTTATAAAAGCGCTATAGCCAGCCTTTACGTTTAAAGAAGAAATACGTACCTGCGGCGCTCGCGAGCATCATTCCTATGGCCATGGGATAACCAAAACGCCAATCTAGTTCAGGCATATTGGTAAAGTTCATTCCATAACTACTGGCAATAACCGTTGGCGGTAAAAACACTACTGCTGCAACCGAAAATATCTTAATAATTTTAGTCTGTTGTATACCACTAAAGCCCATCGCCGCATCCAGCAAAAAGTTTAACTTATCAAAAATAAATTGGCTGTGGGGCATCAATGACTCAATATCAGATAGCATTTCACGCAAATCTTTAATATTTTCTTCAGATAAATGTTCGCGATAATAACGTTGGATATAACGTAAAGACCGCTGAGTATCGAGCAAACTTAAGCGAATTTTACCATTTGAATCTTCTTGTAAGGTAATGAGTTTAAACACATCATCTAATTCTTGGTCTTCGAACACTTGCTCGCCGACACTTTCAAGCACTGAATATACATCTTCAATTAAATCAGACAGGTAATCGACTTTAAGGGTGAAAAGTTCCAGCATTAACCCCTGAGGAGAGCTGACATCTAAGCGACCTAAGCGTAAGTAGTTACGCAGCAAGCGAATTAAACCGATATCCTCTTCACGTATCGTCAGCAAAAAATCCTTACGTAAATTGAAAGAAACGTTAATGCCTCTAACGTCTGATCCTACACGTTGGGGGAATAATGAATTGATGTGTAAGCCATCTTTACTTTGGAAAAAACGAGCTGATGCTTCAATCTCATTGATGTCTTCTTCTTCGGGTACTTCTTCTACCGAAAACCGACTTAGCCATTCCCTTTCATCATCATTGGGTTTAAACATATCTAACCACAATGTTCGATCGGGAATACTGTCTCGAACATTTAATTCGTGAACAGTTAACTTGCGATTTTCATAAACATAGGCAGTAATCATGTATCCCCCAATGTGGTCGATTTCTCGTCCACTGACAATAGGTTAAGTTTGCTGGCTAGTGTACTAAAAAGAACACACATTGCCATGATAAAAATGTAAAAATAGCCAAATCCCCTAAATAATGTGCTGAAATCGTTAAATCTTTAAATTAAGTGCAAAAAAAAGTGCCCATTTGGACACTTTAATTGTAAATCGTTGCTTTATTCACCTTTTAGGCGACGGTCTAATTGATCTTTTAAATTTGCAGGCACGCCTTTAATCAAAATCGTGTCCGAAATAGGATCATAGATAACTCGCTCACCTAAATGGCCGCCATCAAAACTTAATGTTACCCCGCCACCGGTACCTGAAAACTTCTTCAAGGTACGTAAACTGGCCTTATCTGCTGGAAACTCTTCATCAAGTTCATAAGATCCACCGCAGGCAAAGTCATAAAACGAATCCATACCAGAGTCGGCAAGTTCATCCGCTAAATCTTTGACTTCAATATCAGCGCCTTCATCAGCTCTTTCTGAACAATACTCGAATACCTTGTCGCGGCACTGTTGACGTTCATCTTTGGTTAATTCGCTGCTAGCTACGAAATCTTCAACTGCATGCATAAGGGTTTTATTTTGCGCTTTCGTATTTACCCCTTCAACACAGCCCATAAAATCAAGGAAGAAGTCTGCCACTTTTCGGCCCGCGCGGCCTCTGACAAATGAAATATATTTACGTGAAGCTTTGTCTGCTTGCCATTCGGTTAAATCAATTCTGGCGGCAAGTTGGACATTAGTTAAATCAAGATGATTATTTTGCGACAACTCCATATCATCAAGTACCGTCATTGAAGGCTTGGCATTAAGCAAGGCGACAAACAAATAATCGCTAGTCATGTTGGTATAGCAAGACATTAATAAAAAACCGCCTTGGCTAAAATCATATTTAGCGAGTTCTTCTTGTAAAAGCTTACTGGCAGCACTGCTAAACTCAACAAAGCCTAATTCACCACTGCGGTATTCACTTAATGCATCAGAAAAAGCGGGGTTTGCTTCGCCATCTTCGCCGTGGGTTCCAAAAAAGCCAAAACCTTTACCCGCTTTACCGGTATAGGTTTGGTGTAATTCTTCTAACATCGCTTCTACGGCGCTGCTATTTAATAGTGGCTGAGGTCTTAAACGACAACTTAGTTGCCCCTGACTATCTTGAGAAATTTCATGGATAATTGCTTGTTCGATATTAATGCTCATAAGCCCTAACTGATCTTTGTGATGGAAGCGAAATAGCGGTAGATATCATAACAGACCGTGTTCAAAAATCTAAAAATAAAACCGTCAAATTACGTCAAATGCATCTCCTGAGATCCAAGGGTTAAACTGATGTTCTGTCCGCTTTAGAAAACACCAGCTATAAACCCCATAATCACTAACACCCAGCAACAGAAACTTGCAGCGTATCAGCTTTAAATCCGATATAATCACGTGCTAATTCATTACTTTTTGAACGATTTCGAATATGGCTATCCAATCTAAATACACCAACACCCAAGTTGAAGCATTAATTTCTGAGCTATTAGCAGTGCTGAATAAGCATCAAGCGCCTACAGATTTAAGCTTGATGGTGCTAGGTAACTGCGTTTCTCACTTATTGGAAAACAAGGTACCCAGTGAATCTCGTCAAGCAGTAGCAGAGCAATTCGCTAAAGCCTTGGCTCAATCTGTAAAAACCAGTTAAGTATCATTAAAAGGCATTTAAATTAATCAATTATCCTGTTATTTTTGATTAATACGAATTAGGAAAACGATACCGCATGGTTGAGCGCAAAAAACAAATGACCCGTGACAAAGTGTCACGTCTTGTTAACTGGGGCCACTGGTTTGCCTTCTTTAATGGCTTGTTAGCCATTATTGTGGGAACGCGATACCTCAGTAGTGTGGGTTACCCTGAAACCCTCATAGGTTGGGGTTACTTAGCCATTAGCAGTATTGGTCATTTTAGCTTTTTGGCTTTTATTGTTTACGTCGTTTTTCTTTTTCCTGCCACATTATTACTACCTTATTCAAAAATCCTACGGGGTTATGCTGCCTTAATCGCAACCCTCGGCTTATGTATTTTACTTTATGACACCGTAATATTTGATGATTATGGTATTCACTTAAGTCCATTCGCTTTTGACTTAGCCTGGTCAGATCTCAATGCCCTATTAGGTAACACCTCTTATATTGCTACTCCTATCGGCATTATTTTAATTGAGCTCACAGCCGCGAATTTTCAGTGGAAACGAATTGAAAAAATAGAGAAAAAGCAGTTAGGTAATAAAGTCATAGCCTTTATCGGTATTTGTTTTGTCAGTAGTCATGTTATCCATATTTGGGCAGATGCTAATGATGTCACTCAAATTACCCGTTTTGATGACACCATGCCATTGTCTTATCCGGCAACGGCACGTTCATTTATGGAAAGTCATGGTATTGAAGGCACCACTGCGCCAGATAAGACCTATCAAACAAAATCAAAACAACTGAATTACCCAATAGCTGCGCTGCAATGCAAAGCGCAAAAACAACAAAATATCCTAATCGTCTCGATTGACGGTTTAAGAGCTGATATGGTGAACTCGGCAACAATGCCGTTTTTCAGCCAGTATCAGCTGCAAAATAAGCAATTCACTGAACACTTTAGTGGTGGCAACCAATTTAATACCGGTATGTTTGCCTTACTTTATGGCTTACAAGGGAGCTATAGTGATAAAAAAGCGTTCGAGCATACTGCGCCAGTATTAACCCAAGTATTGTCAGAACAAGGCTATCATCAAGCGGTATTTATGCCCCAAGACAATGCCGACGAATTAGCCAACCATGCCATTTTTGACGGTATGGATATGCACCTAAGCCATAGCGATATTGGCAGCGCGCAAACCGACATCAAAAATACTGAGCTATTTATTCAATGGCAAGCTCAGCAAGCCTCACCGTGGTTTTCATTGGTAAACTTATCTGCCACTAAGCACTATGACACCCCAATTGGCTTTTTAGGCATTGAAACTGTTAAGCCCCATCTAAGCTTAAAACCTGCTGAAAAAGTGCTATATAACCAATACAGGCAGTCGCTATTCTTTATCGATCAGCAAATACAACAACTGCTTACTAACCTTGATGATCAAACCTTAGTCATTGTCACCGGTACCCATGGGCAAATTTTCAGTAGTAATCCTAGTGAAGTTAATCAGGATCTTTCACCTGCTAATGTCAAAGTGCCCTTTGTCATGCATTGGCCTAAAACAACCTCTGATACCGTAAATTATCGTACTAGCCACTATGGCGTAGTACCGACAATCATGGGGCAAGCACTGCATTGTAATAACCCGATCACCGATTACAGCTCTGGATACAACCTATTACAACCCAGTGAGAAGAGCTGGGTCTATATCGGTGATAGCAGCACCTTTGCAATATACCAACAAGATGAGATTACGGTTCTAGGCAGACATGGAAAATATCGAATTTATGATATCGACTACAAAAAACGTCTTAAGCGAAAACTCAGTGCTCCTGAGCTAATTCAGGTCATGCGCGAAGGTCGAAGGCTTTACAATAAATAACCATTGAACCGTGGTTGATGCTATTTAACTCAATCTCGGTTTAATCGTCAGAAATATTGCCTATTTTCCAAGCAAAAGATAACTAAAGATGTAAAAGCCACAAAGCAAATGCCTGTTTATTAATCATTTAAATTCAATTTTGCATTTTATTGTTGCGGCGCAAATACCTTCTAGGTAATCTAGCTAAAGAATGACGTTCGGGATATGGCCTAGTCCGGTAAGGCGCTTGTCTGGGGGACAAGAGATCACAGGTTCAAATCCTGTTATCCCGACCAATTCTTCTGCTTTAGCGTTACCCCTTCTTTAAGTTTCTCGTTTGCCTAAATAACACATAAAATCAATACTCATTATTAAGCTCAGAGGCTTAAATTACCTTAATAACTTCATCTGTGCTTGCCATACAATGACAATATCACCACATAACCCCAAGCCTTGATTTAATCCTTAAATCTCACTTTCAGCGCTTTCAGCAAGCTTTGTCACCTAAAGAACTATTCTCTATTGAATATGTGATAGAGATTAGAAATTAGCATTAGCAAATCGGTTATATTGCGTCATCTTTCAACACCCTTGCTTAAGAAGCTCATTAAGTAATTGTCAGCTTTTCGGAGAATCCCTATGTGGTGGCGCGTACTATTAATCACCTTAGCGTACATGTTACTTGGCGCACACTTTTTGCGTTACGCTCAAATGCCATTAGCAATCACTTGTGCGGTTATGCCTTTACTACTCGCTTTTAAAAGCAACTTTTTAAACCGAGTAATCCAAATCGGCCTGGTATTAGGTACCATCGCGGTATGGGGCGTAAGCACTGTTCAATATATTGATCTACGAATAGACATGGAGCAACCTTGGCTGCGCCTTGCTGCGATTATGACTGGGGTAATGTTATTTAGTCTATTTGCCAGTTACTCGGTCAATGGCTTAGTAAAACAAGCTAGAAGCAAACAAAGCTTATTTAGATAAATGATTTTCAATAAATGCTAGCCATAAAAATACCGACACTTTGCCGGTATTTTTATGTCATCAGCTAAATCTTCAAGCTTATAGCCTTTAAGCTTAAGCGTTCAAAATTCAACTACTCAAAACCTTAAATATTCAGGTTTGGCTTTTAGCATTCGTATTAATTTTCGGTCTCAATTTTGATTTCGGCATTAACCAGTGACTAATTTGGCGTCTTCTTAGCCATAACAAGCACGCTATCACAGCAATATAAATACTCGGTTCAATAATCTCAGATTTGACCGACCAGTAAAAATGAAACGGCGCCAATATCGCTAACACATAAATCCAATTATGTAATGATTGCCAGCGCCTGCCCATATTGCGCCTTAATGCTTTAAAAGAGGTCACCGCAAGTAATAATGCAATAATAAAACCGCTAAATCCGACTAAAATGTAAGGCCGTTTAATGACTTCTTCAACTAAAAAGCCCCACGCAAACAGCAAATCTAAACTGATAAAGGCGCTAATATGTAGACAAGCATAGGCAAATACATATAAACCCACTAGCCGCCTTGTTTGCAATAACAAGCCTTGTTTAGTCAGCTTAGCCAGTGGTGAGATCATTAAGGTCACCACCAAAGCATTTATCGCGCCCATACCGGTAAAATGAATAATATATTGCACCGGATCGCCACCAGCATTATCGGTCAATACCAGCATAATTAAATAAACAACCGGTAAGATAAAACTAAGGTGTAAAAGCCCTTTTAACCACAATAAACCACCCGGGGTTAAGCGCATTAATAATACTTCCTCAAATCGAGATTGTTATATAAACCAGCCACAGACTCACCATAACCATTAAACATTTGTGTTGGAATTCGTTTGGCTGAAAACAAGCCTCCTTCACCAATACTGCGCTCAGAGGCCTGCGACCAACGAGGATGATCAACCTGCGGATTCACATTGGCATAAAAACCATATTCGCTTGGCGCTAATTGATTCCAACTGGTAGGTGGCTGTTTATCGGTAACGCGAATTTTAACGATGGACTTAATACTCTTAAAGCCATACTTCCAAGGTAAAACTAACCTCACTGGCGCACCATTTTGCGGCGGCAAGGTTTTACCATATAAGCCTACGGCAAGAAATGGCAATTCATTCATGGCTTCAGCAATGGTTACCCCTTCTACATAAGGGTAATGTATCCCGCCGCCCATTAAACGATTTCGCTGCCCTGGCATTTGGTCAGGGTCAAACAAGGTCTCAAAGGCCACATGAGTTGCCTTATTAGATACCCCTGCCATTTTCAATAACTCAGCCAATGAAAACCCTACCCAAGGCACCACCATTGACCACGCCTCTACACATCTTAAGCGATAAATACGTTCTTCAAGGGCGAATTTACTGGTTAAGTCGTTCAAATCTAAGGTTAACGGTTTATCCACTAAGCCTTCAATTTTAAGCTCCCAGGGATTAACTTGAAATGATTGCGCATTTTCAAACGGGTCTTGTTTATTAGTGCCAAATTCATAGAAATTATTGTGACGGGTAATTTTATCTTCTGGGGTTAATTTATCATTGATTTGAAAGCGGCTAGGCTTTGTATAATCAATACCTTGCACCGCAAACGCAGGTTTATCGTCGCTGCCAAATAAATCGAACAAACCCGCCTGCACTTGCCCCGGCAAGCTAGCCCCGAGCGAGCCTAGCCCCAAGGCTTTAACGATATTGCGTCGATCCCGAAACACCGTTTCTGGAGTGACTTGATTTTCTTTTAATGCCCATGATGGTGGGTTGGCAATGCCTTTGAAAAAACCTTTCTTTGACACCATAGGTCACCTCATTCAATTATTATCATTTGATATAAATAGTAGACAGTCTAATACGCGTTAAAATTTCAAAAAGTTTACTATTTTGATGTTTTGAGTTTAATAATTAAGCGCTTAAGTATTAATTAGTCCTTTTGAGCCTTGCAGTGTACTGCCCTGCATGAGAATCTTAAGCATCATTTTTTGCAGGTTTTTTGCATGACATTTCCTACAAGTTTAACTATCCCCGAAATTATCGTTTTAGCCGCCGTCGCTTTTTTATCTCTTCTAATTGGCGCACTACTTAATCAGCGATTAACCCGTCAGCGCTGGGAGCAACACAGACAACGCATTGCTGAAGAAATGAGCCAATTAACTGCTGAATTTGAAATTAAACAGCAATCACTTACAGAGCAAATTGATGACAAACAAGATGCGCTAATGCTCACTCAAAATAAGCTCGAGTCATTGATTGGTCAATTAGCTAAAATGGAAGCCTTTGCCGAAAGAGTGCCATTACTAGAACAACAGTTAAACGATGGCCAGCGTAAATTCATGGAAACCCAGCTAGCACTGTCTAAATCTAATGCGATTCAACAAAGCATTCAAGCGCAGGCTAATATCGAAAAAACCGCTTTAAATGACAAAATCGCCTTACTAGAATCAGCCGAAGAAAGACTAAAACTGCAATTTGAAAATCTGGCGAATCGTATTTTCGAGGAGAAGTCAGAAAACTTTAAAAAGCAAAATGTCAGCCAAATGGATGGCGTGCTTGGGCCATTAAAACAGCAGCTAGAAGGCTTTAGACAACAAGTTAGAGAATCCTATAGCCAGGAGCAAACTGAACGCAGCGCCCTTAAACATCAACTTGATGCACTCAAAGAACTTAATTTGCGAATGAGTCAAGATGCAGTCAATCTTACTAAGGCGCTCAAAGGCGATAACAAGCAGCAAGGTAATTGGGGTGAAGTCATCCTTGAGCGGGTCCTACAAGAAAGTGGTCTACGTGAAGGCCATGAATACCATACTCAGCAAGATTTAAAAGACGATCAAGGTAAGCGCTTTAAACCTGATGTCATCGTTCACCTTCCTGAACAAAAAGATGTGGTGATTGATGCCAAAATGTCATTAATTGCCTACGAGCGCTTCTTTAATAGTGAAGACGAGCTAGTACAGCAACAAGCGATAAAAGAGCTGGCTTTGTCTATTCGTCAACACATTAAAGGCCTAAGCCATAAGGACTATCACAAGCTACACGGCCTAAAAAGTCTCGACTATGTATTAATGTTTATTCCAATAGAACCTGCATTTTTACTGGCTCTGGAGTCAGATCCTAGCTTAGTGAACTTCGCCCTCGATCATAATATTATGTTAGTCAGTCCAACCAACTTATTAGTAGCACTGCGCACCATTAACAATATTTGGCGCTATGAGTACCAAAACCAAAATGCCCAAAGTATCGCAGCCCAAGCAGGTAAAATTTACGATAAATTATGCAGCTATGTTGACGACATGGATAAACTTGGCCGCGCTTTAGACACTGCCGATAAAGCCTACCAGCAAGCAATGAATAAACTGTCCCAAGGTAAAGGTAATTTAATAAGGCAAGCCCATGTTATGCAAAAGTTGGGCGTTGAAACCAGTAAAAACCTTGATCCTCAACTAATAAATAAAGCCTTAGATGACTCTAAAGAGTCATAAGCGGTTTTAATTCAGTTTTTATGAGCAATTTTTATGAGCAATTTTTATGAGCAATTATAGCTAATTGCACTATTCTTTGGCTTGAGGTGGCAACACCTTAAGCAAAAATAGACACTTGGCTAATATTGATAATGCAGCTTAATAGATACTATTTATTAATTAGATTCAAACAGTTTGGTTCGCAAAAGATGTCATACTGAGGCGGAGATTCTCATTATTATGCGCAACATATTGGTTAGTTTTGTATTTTTTCAAGGGTTATTGTGGCTGTCAGCTAGCGTTAATCTCGCCCATGCTGAAGAATCAAGTTTAAGCCCCCAGCAACAATTGTATCTTGATGCCCGCAAAGCGCTAGATAAACAACAGCTCAACCAATACCAAAAGCTACGTAAGCAGTTGGGTGATTACCCATTAACTGTCTACCTTGATTACCATGAGCAAGTAGCCGACATTATAAAAATGAGTGGAACTCAGGCCCATAAAGCCATCGAGCAGTTTAATACCACTCCGCTTTATAACGGCTTACGTTATCGCTATTTGAAAAATGCTGGCGAGAAAAAGCAGTGGCAAAACTTTTTAGCCATCTCACCTAACGCCCCTAATGATGTCACCTTGCAGTGTTACTATTACCGCGCTCAATTATCTCAAGGCAATAACAACATCGCTTATGACGGCGCTGAAAAACTGTGGCTTTATGGTCGCTCACGCCCCAAGGCTTGTGATGTGTTATTTAGTCAATGGACCAAGGCCGGTAAAAGAACCCAAGCATTAATTTGGTCAAGAATGTTACTTAGTTTTAATGAAAACCAATATGGCTTAACCCAATACCTATCCAGAAAAATCACCAAAAATAAAGCTGAGGCCGATTTACTAATTTCAGTTTATCGCGATCCCAACAGCCTACGTAATACCAAAAAGTTTTCTTCTAAAACGCCCATTGTGGCGGATATTGTTAATGTTGGGCTCAGAAAACTTGCCAGAAAAGACTTAAAACAAGCGGTAAAATTATATAAGAAATATGATAAAGCTAACCGTTTTAATGCCATCAAAGGCCAACAACTTAATCGTTATATTGTCCGCCGAGCATTAATCAGAAAAGAAGCTGATTTACTGGAACACATTGATGCAAGCTTACCGATTTTAGACTCTGATGACTTATTTCAAATTCGTTTGCGCTGGGCAATCGCAGCGCAAGATACAAAAGCAATCAAACACTATCTAACCTTACTCAGTGATGATGTCATTGATGACTCTCGCTGGCAGTATTGGAGCGCACGCATAAATAAAACCACAGATAAAACCCAAGCAGACAAGATAACGAAGCAACTTAGCCAAGCACGTAATTTTTATGGTTTTTACGCCGCCCAATCCATAAAGGCCCCGCTGGCGTTAAATAATGACAAGTTACAGTCATCGCCACTGCTTGCCAAAAAACTTCATGATGACCCAGGGCTTGCCAGAATTATCGAATTGATTGCCATCGATAAAACCCGCGATGCTCGCAGTGAATGGGTTCATTTGCTGCGCCGCCATGATACTGCGATGAAGGCTGAATATGGCCTACTCGCCCTTAAAAATGGCTGGTTTGATTATAGCGTCGAAGCCAGCATACAAGCCAGACAATGGAATAGTTTGCAATTGCGCTTTCCTAACGCCGCCCAAAACGAATTTGAACAAGCCAGTAAAAAATATCAGGTTGAGATAGATGAAATACGCGCAATCGCCCGCCGCGAAAGTGCGTTTTACCCTTATGCCACCTCGGGTGTGGGTGCGCGCGGATTAATGCAACTCATGCCCGCAACAGCAAAAGAAACCGCCCGAAAAAATAAGCTCAAATTTAACAATAAAAATGACCTATATAAGGTAAATTATAATGTTCAACTTGGTAGCGCTTATTACGGCCAATTGCTCAAACAGTTTGATCAAAATCGCGTGCTCGCCACAGCAGCCTATAATGCCGGCCCCCACAGGGTCACCCGTTGGTTAAAAGAGTCTGACGGAAAACTGGATGTCATGAGCTTTATCGAAACCATTCCCTTTAAGGAAACCCGGGAATATGTGCAAGCCGTACTGAGCTATAGAATGATCTATCAGCAACAAGAGGGTCGCGATGCCCCTATGTTCAGCGAAGCCGAACGCAAGTTTGCTTACTGATAGATTTGACGGCGGCAATGTGTTTATTGGTCACTTTGTCATTAACCAATAGCCATTAGCCTTAGCTTAATAGCTTAGCCACTTTAACGCCGCTTAAGACTTACTAAGGCTGTCGTGAGTAGTGTTCGAAACCGATAACTCACTGCCACGATAGTTAAACTCATCACAGAGTTTAGCTATCATTTTTTATCACTGAATATCTTCCTTTATTATCTTTGGCAGGTTAACGTAAGCCATTCGATGTACTTGTTAGCAAAATAGCTTAATTAGGCCCTTTTTGTTAACTAACGGAGTGTTTAGTGTCAGCAACAAAACTACAATCGCTGTTAAGCCAATTAGAAACGGTATTATTAGGTAAGCCTGAGCAAATCAAACTGGCGCTAGCCTGCATTCTCGCTAAAGGTCATTTACTGATTGAAGATTTACCTGGCATGGGTAAAACCAGTCTTTCTCAGGCCTTAGCCACCTCACTGGGCATGAGCTATCAACGTATTCAATTTACCAGTGACATGTTACCCGCTGATATTCTAGGGGTATCCATTTACCAGCAACAAAATCAAGTGTTTGAATTTCACCCAGGGCCGATTTTTAATCAAATGTTATTAGCCGATGAAATCAACCGCGCCAGCCCTAAAACCCAAAGTGCCTTACTTGAAGCCATGGCAGAAAGACAAATCACCATTGATGGTGAAACACACACATTGCCACAGCCTTTTTTTGTTATCGCTACCCAAAACCCCATTGAGCAATCAGGGACGTTCCCGCTGCCTGAATCGCAACTTGACCGCTTTATGATGCGCATTTCTATTGGCTACCCAGATGAACATGCTGAGTTAGCCATGCTAAAAGGACTACATCAGCGCAGCGATGCCCCGCCGCTCACACAATGCTTAAGCCCAACCGAGCTAATGAGCTTGCAACAACAAGTACAAAAAGTCAGTGCCTCTGATGCTGTGCTTAAGTATTTGATCAATCTTGCCCAATACTCTCGTCAGCAAATCGATGGCAATGGGCTATCGCCTCGGGCCAGTATTGCACTGCTAGACGCAGCTAAAGCCTGGGCGCTATTAAATCATCGTAATTATGTGGTACCAGAAGATATTCAGGCCGTATTTCATTGCGTAGCAGAGCACCGCATAAGAACCAATAGCCAACTGCAGGGGCAAGCGCTGTCAGATCAAATTCTCGCACGCGTTAACCCAATAAGCTAAGCAGAAATTAATTGCAGATGAATAATTCCAAGGCAGCAAAAAAATGGTATTCACGCTTGATCCCCGCCGCGATTAAGCAGCGCTGGTCAAAGTGGCTAGATAAGCGAATACCGGCGAACAAACAAATTACCTTAAGCCATAAAAGTATTTTTATTTTACCCAGTGGCTTTGGCGTCGCTTGGTTTGTGCTGATAGTGGTGCTGTATTTATTTGGCACCAACTATCAAAACAATTTGGTGATCGGCTTAAGTTTATTGCTGGCCAGTGTGTTCCATAGTTGCATTATTTACAGCTATAAAAATCTTGCAGGTTTAACCTTAACAGCATTAACCCCGCCTGAGACTTATGCCAACCAAAACTTGGCCTTTCCGATTGTATTATCCAGTAAAATCAACAAAGACAACAGCCAAACCAGCCACCAGCAAATTTGCTTGAATCTACCTAATGAGCGCCATAGCCGCATTACCGATGTCGCTGAAGGCGTCGATACCAGCGTCAGCTGTACCGCGCAATCCAGAGGCCTAGTTAACCCCGGTAGAATTCGCGTCTCATCCAGTTTCCCACTGGGGTTATTTAACACTTGGTCCTATGTGGATTTAAATATCCAGCATATTATTTATGCCGCGCCGCTGGCCACCCATGTATCGTTAACCAGTTTAGATAATGACAATCAAACCGAATTTGAACACGGTAAATTACAACCAGGGGTTGATGACTATAAAGGCCTTAAAACCTTCGTTGAAGGTGAGTCACTTAAACAAGTGGCGTGGAAGCAATGGGCACAAGGGCGCGGAATGCTAACAAAAGAATTTGCCCAACCTGAAGGCAAACCGGTGTGGCTAAGTTTAGACGACACCCTCGGTGATAGTCTTGAACAAAAACTCAGTAAGCTGGCGTGGCAAGTCAACGCCTTATCTCAATCGCAGCAAGTTTTTGGCTTGGCATTAAACCAACAAATTATCGAACAAGACAGTGGCGAGTCACACAGAAAACAATGTCAGCAAATGATTGCGCTTTATGGTTCAGTAGCTAAGCCAGCAATTACAACAGAACCAAGAGTTACACCTGAGTCAACAAATACACCTGAGTCAACGTCAGCATTTACTGATAAACACCCAGTGGGGAACAGAAAATGACCCAAGGCTCAGAGGCGTTAAAACATCAGTTAAATGATCCATTTAATGAGAACATTGGTCGTAATACCCTCTTTTGGTTATTAATTACCAATGTATTGGTGCTATCACCGTTATACCAGCATGCCACCTTATGGAGCATCGGCATTTGCGCCATTTGCTTTGTGTGGCGTGTGGGAATTTACCTTGGCAAGGTAGCGGCGCCTCCTAAAGTATTAGTCACAGGGCTAGCCATTGGCGCCGCTGTCACCTTGGCTTTAGTATCACAGGAAATTGGTTTACTAAACGCATTAGTTAATTTGTTACTGCTCGGCTATGCCCTTAAATACATCGAAATGCGCCAAGTGCGCGATGTTAAAGTCGTGGTTTTGGTGGGCTTTTTCTTAATCGGTTTTGCGCTATTAGATCGTCAATCCATACTCGACACCCTGCAACTAAGCTTTGTCGTCATCATTAATACCTGTGTCTTAATCAGTATTTATCAGCATTCAAGTCGCAAGGTGAACTTTCGCTTCGGGATGAAATTGTTTGCCCAAAGCTTGCCTTTAGCCATACTGCTTTTTGTGGTGTTTCCAAGGCTGCCACCATTGTGGTTAGCCCCCAGCATGAAAAATGCTACTACCGGCCTGTCAGATGAAATTGCATTAGGGGATATTAGTAAGTTAACCCGCTCGCCGAATTTGGCATTTAGAGTCGGTTTTGAAAATGAACTCAATAACACCGATAAGCAGCAACTCATTAGCAATGAGCAACTGTACTGGCGCACACTGGTCATGGAAAACTACGATGGTCAACGCTGGAGTCAGTCGCCTTATCGTAAAAATGAACAACGTAGCGCCTATGGCAATAAACCTAAGCGCGCTAAGCCCAATTCAGCAGGTCTTACTGCGCCATTAATTTATCAAGTGATCACCGAGCCGACCTATCAAAAATGGTTGTTTGGTTTAGATCAGGCTTTTAGTCAATCTGAGCACATTGTCGAGTTATCCGACTTTAGGCTATTCTCACTGCGCAACATTGATCAACGCTTAAGTTACCAAGTGAGCTCTTATCCAAGTAGCGCTCTTGATGCCAAACTCGCGCCAGACATCAGCAAGATAAATTTGGCCATTCCTAATAATAGCAATCCACAAACTCGCCAGTTGGCAGCCCAATTTGCTAAGGATTACCCACAGCCAGCAGCCCGCATCAATGCCATGATGGGTTACTTTGCTGAGCAGGCTTTTTACTACACCTTAAGCCCGCCAAAGCTTGGCCAACAGCAAGTAGATGACTTTTTATTTACTAACCAAGCAGGCTTTTGCTCCCACTACGCTTCAGCGCTAGTATTTCTCGCCCGTTCAAGTGGCATACCTGCCAGAATGGTCACCGGTTACCAAGGCGGCGAATATAACCCCAAAGCCGGTTATTACAGCATCTATCAATACATGGCCCATGCATGGACTGAAGTTTGGCTTGAAGGCCAAGGCTGGGTAAGGTTTGACCCCACCGCCATGATTGCCCCAGAGCGAGTATTAGACGGCTTTGATGCCACGTTTACAGGCCAAGACAGTTACTTACAAGACAGCCTATTTACCAGTTTACAGGTCAAAAATATTCCGTGGTTAAACAATATTCGCCTGCAACTGGCGAGCATCGATTTTTACTGGAGTGTGTGGGTACTGGGTTTTGATGAGCAACGCCAGCAACAAGTATTAGCCAAACTCCTTGGCAATGTCAGCAGCAGTAAAGTGGCTATTATGATGATCATCTGCTTTATCATCATTGCCCTTATCATTGCCTATTTTGCTGGCGTGTTTAAACTGCAGCCCAAACAAGATCCTTGCATCAAACGCTATAACCTTATTTGCGCAAAGCTTGCGAATAAAGGATTTCAACGTGATGCGATGCCACCACAAGCTTATGCCCAGTTTATTCAGCAAGCATTTAGTGAGCAGCAACCACAACTGGTGGCTAATTTTGACAAAATGACTGAACACTTTATAGCCTTGCAATATCAACCTTTGAGCGCTAAACAAGTTGTTTTGCACCAAAGGTTGTTTAAACGCTACTTTAGTAAGCTGAAAAGGAATTTAATGAATTAATGTGGTAATCAAAGGCCATTTGATTATTTTTAACATAGTATATAACAAGGCTAGCACTTACTATCGGCCTGTAAACGTACTTAAAATCGAGCCTGACTGCTGTCAGGCTCATGCTATGTCTCTGTTCTCGCTATATATCTATTCTCACTAATTATAAGTAAACTAAAGCACGTATTTAGCAGAAAACATCACCCGATTAAGTTCGCCTTCAATACCGTTTTCTTTACTGTTTTTAGCGTACATATATTCAACACCCACAGTTAATGGTTTCACTGGTGAATAAAGTAAATTCACATAGCCAGAATATGAGTCTTTATTAACATTTTCGCCCATCAAGCTGACATCATTATCCGCGCTAAACGCTGACGCTGTCACACTGGTACGCCATTGGTCATTCCACCAATGGCGATAAGCAATAAAACCACCATAAGAGGTAATCGCCTCAATATCGCCATCGGCATCGATAACTCCCGCATTGACATAATTGAGCGCCATATATCGGCCAAGACCTTCACCATAAGTCGCAGTAAATTTAATATCATCTGCACCTACGGGTAAAATACCGCTAAAACTAACGCCGTAACCCAAAGCCGTTGCATCAAATTGAGTATCGCTAATGCGAGTTTCAATATTGAGTTGCCTTGCAATACCAGCAACAGACAATTTAGCACCAGCCTCTGTTTTGAAGTTATAGCGTGCAACAACATCAGGTACCATGCCACTACCGCTCAGAATTCGGCTAGGGCTTTGGTAACCATTTAAGGTGGTTTCAGGGTTTTCTACAGATAATTGAAAGCCGCCATTGGTATAGCGTATTTGAGTTTGGCGTACAAATGGGGTGCCTTCTGCAGCGCCAACAAAATCGAGGTTCTCAGGTAAAGCGGCTGGATTTTGAAAAGTGGTCCATGATTGACCAACAGTCCAATTATCAAAACTCACAAATGCATGACGAATACGTGGCGAATAACTGTTGGACACTCGTTCGTTACCGTCAGCATGAGTCATAAAATCCAGTTCGATAAAGCCGGTTAACTTATGGTCATCAATATCTGTAATCGTTTTAAAGTTAAATCGTGTTTCTCTCGCCTGAAAATCGACCACCTGATTTCCGTTACCCTCTACGCCATATATTGTCCCAGGTACATAAAACTGCCTAGAAATAGACCCTGAATCTGGTGCACCATGGCTATAATCACTGAACATGGTGTCGACTTTAATATAACCACCAAATTGTACATCGGTATTTTCAATAACTGCCGCGTTTGCACCAGTCACAGAAAGCGCACTCCCAATCAATACGCCAATTAAATTCAATCCTATTTTGGTATGATTAAATTGACTATTTGCCGAGTTTTTATTGTTTCGAAATAAACGTTTTTTCATCACATCACCATTATTTTTATTGTTAAAAAAACCTTCTCTAATAATTAAGCTTTAAAGAAGGTGCCTCACAGAGAAACTATGTGTAATCAATGATGTGATCATAGAACTGGAATGAATTCCAAAACGAGGATTGCAATAGGGTTTGGAAAAAACAACCAAGCTGTAACCAATAAGTTAAATCTTGGTTCCATAATTGTATTTAAAGTGACAACGGTAGCATTTTGACATTAATGCCAGAATGTTGACTAACGCTTATTAAATAAAGAAGTAAATCTACTGGGGATTGGCTGATAACTTTCAGGCATTTAGAGAGCATTTTATTACGCTTCAATACCAACATTTATCGGTGACACAAATGGTGTTTCATCAACGGTTGCTTAAGCGCTAATTTAGGAAGGTTAAGATGGGTCTGTTTATTTCTAAACTTCGTTTAGATTAATGATTAGATCAAAGTCGTGGTGCTTCGCCCACACCAGAGCCAAGGGGAAAAGCGCTTGTCCCCCTTAACAATCCCTCAGCGCCCCAGACGAAAAATGCTGAAAAACGCATGATTTTCGATGGGGATTAATCCAGCTTTTGACTTCGTTTGTAGATGGCTTCGGTCATTGTCGAAAAAACCTAACGCTTCCGATGGGCCTTCCCTGGCCCAACGAAAGCTAGCTTGGCATCCATGCCAAGCTCACGGCCTTTTCTCGATGCCTCAATTAAAGTTGAGCCAGAGACAAATAGATATTCAACTTTTTTCGCTGTTACTAAACGCAATATATAAAGTTAAATCGAAGATATGAAAATTCCGGTGTAGATGCAGCAGCGAGCTTCCAAAACAGGGACGTTTTGGCAGAGCTTACAAGGATGTACTTGCAGCGTCTCGCAGTTGTATCTGCACATAGGCCTGCGGCAGGCAATAAGTTAAATTGAAGCTATGTGTTTCCCATAACTTAACCAATGCGCTTAACGTAAATCACGTCGAGATCAGAGCCTTTTACCTTTTTCTTAGTCTAAATCCAGCCCAATAAGTTGTTAAGTCATCTCAGTAAAAATTGAAGGCTTTCTTAGTTCCTGCATATTTCATTCACTAAATGGTCAAATAAAAAACAATTGACATAATATGTCTCAAAAGCTAACTTAGACATAATATGTCAAACAAGGAAGTGTAAATGGATATTTGGAATTTTTTCACCAGTTTTATTGTACAAACTATTGGTTTTTTTACTAACGAAGTTGGTGTGACTGAGGCCGTAGCAATAATATTGTTTACTCTAATTGGCCGCTTAGCTTTAATGCCTATTAACGTTTTAGCTATGGCGAATATGTATAGAAATAAAAAAGCGATATCTGCAATAAAACCAGAGTTAGAAGAAATAAAAACAATATATAAAGACAAACCAAATGAAATAGCTAAATGTACAATGGCACTATATAAAAAACACAATATTAAAATTCTGGATAAAAGCAGTGCAGTTAATATTGTCAGTCAGGGTGCTTTTGGGTTATGCATGTTCCAAGCCCTTCAACAGATAGTGTTTAATAGTAAATTTGCTTGGATTGCTAACATTGCAAAACCTGATGTTGCACTGGCATTGCTTGTTGGCGTTATTACATACTTTTCTATGACTATGATGCCAGGTAGCGCGGAGCAGACCAGTACTTTGTTGCTTATAATCCCCGCTATTATTTGTGTTGTTACCTTAATAAGCTTTCCATCCGCTATCGGTTTATATTGGGCTACATCTAGCGTGACGAGTTTATTTCAATCCTTGGTGCTTACTAAATTCTTTCATCAACAAGACACATATAAAGCTATTTAATTTGAACAGATAAAAGGTCAGAATAAACATTATTCTGACCTTTTATCAACTAGCCATTCTCTAAATTTTGTGTCTCCAACATTCTCCATTAAGTACCCCTCAACAGCACAAAAACAAGCTAATCCCACCAACCAATTCTTATCGAATTTGGTTGCTTATTTAGCGCTTAAACCCTAGATGTGATACAAAATATAAAGCCACCCATTACTTTAAACTTATAACATAACGCCTTCGTGAGTTGCCAACACCAAAATTCATTTACTGATGGACGATCCCTGTCAAAGGACTGAATATTTCACCATTAATCACCAAAAATAAC
>NZ_JBFRKH010000034.1:0-72654 GCF_041469265.1 Shewanella sp. 10N.286.51.B2 | reverse complement strand
AATTTAAGGGAGGGTTACATGGTCAAGGGCATTGGATTCGACACCTCAGAAGCAATATTGTATCTCCCAGTAGGTACCGAACCACCAGCGACGTCTTTTACCCCAATTAGTCATGCAGATCTCATCAAGCGCATCGAAAACCCTGAATATTGGCCAATGGAAGTCTGGGACGGAAAACCACACCTTTCGGTGGCGGGGGTTCAATCAAAGTTAAACCTATTTCACATCGACAATGAATACGGCTTTGGTGAAGGAGAGCTCTGTTCAACTCATATCATTAAATTTGAAAAAACAGTCAGCAGCATCTGGTACTCAACGAATTTATGACCATGATACTGGCTAAACTTATTGGCAGAGACTTGTTTAATCACTCCACCAAGTAAGATATTTCCCGTTATATTTTATCACCTTAAGTAATAAATAAATCATTCCAAATGTGTTCTAAATTTTTAGCTAAATGATATGCCATAAGAGGAGGTACTGCATTACCGATTACTTTATATGCTCCACTAGCAGATAGTGAGTAGCAACTATTACTCTCTTTCTTAGTAAATACAAAATTATAGCTATCTGGAAAAGTTTGTAATCTTGCACATTCTCTTACTGTTAATCTTCTCTCTTTCTTTCCTTCTTCCAATTCATCGACCCAACGACCTCCTTTTTCTTCGGAAAGTCTACGATACTCAATGTTACCGTGATGTTCAGCTCGAATAGTTGGGCCAACCTTCATAGGGTTAACTTCAGTTTGCCCTTGTGACCCTTTGCAGTATTTCGCTTTTGAGAACTTTTGCTGTGCTGGGTCATGACTGAACTCAGGCTCTGGAAGATCTGAAAGGATTGATTTACTCATAACGAATGGCTTTGTATTCCCGCTGCAATCTTCATTATGTGATGCTTCAGGATATAGTTTGATACTTCCGTTTTCAATCGCTTCGATAGCCCCTTTTTTTAAAAAACTTCTATTCAACCCTATGAATATTACTCTTTCTCTACTTTGCGCAACGCCATAATTGGCAGCATTTAGAATTTGCGCTTCAACAACATAATATCCTTCGCCAATATTACGAAAATCATTTTCAATTATTCTTTTTACGTCACCGAGAGTCACTAAGCCTTTAACATTTTCAGCTAAAAATATTTTGGGTTTAGTTATTTCAATCACTTCTTTCATCCATAAATAAAGCTTCCCTCTGGTTTCCTCAGATGGGATATCTTCTTCTATTTTATTTTTATGTGTTTTATGTGAGTCGAAGCCTTTTCTTTTCCCTGCAACACTAAAATCCTGACATGGGAAGCCACCAGTAACAACATCTATATTTTCTGGGAAAGAAAAAGGATCATCTTTGTTTAGCGCTTTTCGAACAAGTTCAACAACACTCTCAGTATGAAAAACTTCTTCTACATTTGTCCCCCTCCCTTTAAAAAAAGTTTTCCAAGCAGCTTCTGCGTAGGGAAGAATGTCATTCGAAAAAACAGTCTCGAATGATGTCCGCTCTAACATTACTTTCTCATTGTCTATTTTTGTATACCATTGCTCATTATGAGTCATTGGGTTAATACTATCAGCATGGACGACAAACCCACCTTCAAAACCAAGGTCCATGCCTCCGCAGCCACTAAATAGTGATAATAGTCTCATATTTTACTCAATTGTTAACTTTGATTTATTCCCCAATAATACCAATTTTAAAGTGGAATGTCGCGTAGTTTATGTTTTATCTTATTGGGGGTTAATTATTTAAGGAAAATATTATGTATGAGTTAGGTATTAACATGAACTTAATGGAGTTTCTTGAGCATACATCTTCTCAACTAGAGTTAATTGATAAGAAAATATTAATTTCTAACCAGGGTAGTAAATTTGAAGCAATCTTATGTCAAGCAATGAATGATACGAAAAACAAGTTTAAAGTTAGCAATATAAGCAAGATTGAACATATCTCAGGCCAAAAATTCCCAGATATTATCATACATACGAATAATGGAATGTTTGGTGTTGAAGTTAAAACATCAAAGTCTATGAAATGGGAAACTTTGGGTGGGAGTATATTCGAATCAACCAAAATTAAAGGGGTTGATGTAATTGCTATTTTCTTTGCTAACTTTAGTGGTAGCAATCCGGAATATAGATTCAATTATATGGAGGATTGCATATCAGATATAGCGATAACACATAAGCCTAGATACGTGATAAAAATGGATTTAAATCAAGGAGAAAGTGTATTTGAGAAAACACAAATTACATACAATCAACTATCAGAATCAAATAACCCATTTGCTCTAGTGAGGGATTATATGAAAGAAAAAAGTGGTGATTTATGGTGGATAGATGATGATGATTCAGAGGAATATGACTATAAAAATAATGTTCAAGGTATTAGATTATGGAATACCTTATCGTCAATAGATGAAGAGAATTTGTTGGTTGAAATTTCGGCATTATTTCCGACTATTTTTTCGGCGAATAAAAACTATAACGACATATCAACATATTTAGCGACTAAAAAAGGCATTGTCAATCCATCTCTTAGGGATAAATTTTCAGCGGGTGGTAAATATCACTATGAGGGAGAGGAACTCCCAAAATACTTTAAGCGACTCTTGGATGATGGTTTTATTTGCAAATTGGCTGAGTACCTTGGAAACCCCAATATTAATGAAGTACGAGACTATTGGGGTAATATTGATGTTGGTTCTTATAAGGACATTTGGTTAAGCAAAGTGATTGAATACATTAACAGCCATGAACAAAGTCAGTTAAGCGATTCGGCTAAACAAGTGTTGATTAGCTATATAGAGCAAAATATCCGTTGATTTAACTCTGTAGCAGACTCTGTTTAACTACCTAGTGATACTGTAACTAATTTTGCGTAACAGCTTATCAAAAAGCCCCCTATAGAGAGTCAAGGATAGGCAGATACTCATGAACAAAAAAGATATTGAAGCTTTTGCTAAAGAAGCTGCTAAAAGCATTAAAACACCAGAAGACTTAAATCAATTCAGTCAGATGCTAAAAAATAACAGTTGAGACCGCCCTAATGCCGAAATGAATTTGAACTGGTTTAATTGAGCAGGACACTTTAAATAAGGGACAATGCTCCCGTATTGAGGTGTAAAATGACAAAACCAAAAAAACGAAACTTATACAACTGAATTTAAGTAAGAAGCTGTCGCTTTGGTTACTGAGCAAGGTTATTCGGTTTCAGAAGCCGCAGCGTCTTTGGGGGGGCACCACAAAACTGCGGCGCCGCTTAGCGAACTCTGATGTGGTCAAGTAAATCTGTACACGCTTAGGGGGGATTTTCTTATGCCGCCATTTCAGCTGCCGTTGGGGTCATATAATTATTGTAACTATGCCTGCGTTTTGTATTGTAATGTTTCAATATGTAGTTCAACACATCATGCTTTGCTTCATCAAAATGTTGATATCCGTTCTTTGGCATCCATTCCGTTTTATAGCTTCTAAAAAAACGCTCCATTACGGCATTATCCCAGCAACTCCCTCGACGGCTCATGCTCTGATTGATTTGATATTTCCAAAGCATTTGTCGATATTGGAGACTGCTGTAGTGACAACCTTGGTCTGAATGAAATAATAGACCTTTAGGCCGCCCACGACTTTCAAAAGCCATTCTTAAAGCTGCACAGGTCAAATCTGTATTCGGACTATCAGAACAAGCCCAGCCAACCACTTTTCTCGCATATAAATCCATGACTACCGCTAAATATAACCATTTTGTTCCAGACCAAATATAGGTGACATCGCCACACCAAACCTGGTTTTTAGCTTTAACATTAAACTGCCTTTTGAGCAGGTTAGGGGCAAATTTAGATTCATCTTTCGCTATTTTGTATCGATGCTTTCTGAGCTGAGTGCTCACCAATCCTGCATGCTTCATCAAACCAGCCGCTTTATAGCGACCGATATTTTCGCCTTGCTGATTTAATTGTCCCGCAATTGTTCTAGCCCCCGCAGAGCCTCGACTATCACTGTGTATCTCAACAGCTTGCTGGCATAATCGCTGATAATCTGGATTAACAATGCCGCGATGTTTTAGGTGATAGTGATAGCTACTTCGTGGCACTTCAAACAACTGACATAGTTGCTTAACAATGCTTTGCTCTCTTGATAATGACTCAATTAACGCTATCGTTTGATGTTGTCTTGCATTAAGAGAGCGGTAGCCTTTTTTAGGATATCTTTCTCCCATTCAATCTTCTTTATTTGAGCCTCAAGCTCTTGAATTCTCTTTTGTTCGGGCGTTAGCGCTTTTGTTGATGGTGTAATACCACTAAATTCTTCTTTGAGTTGTGCAACCCACCGCCTAATAGCCGTTGGGCCTACGCCTGTTGCTTCACAAGCTTCTCGAACGCTATAGCCTTGTTTAATCACAAGGTTAGCCGCATCAATTTTGAATTCTGTTGAGTAAGTAGGTTGAGTTGTCATCATTTTTACACCAATTTATCTTAAGGGGAGTTTACCCCATATCGGTGTACAGATTCATTAAGCCACAATACTCACACCAAGTGACTTTACTGAAAAATCAGGGTGTACGGTCTTTTTAACTTGGTCTGAGGCAGAGCAGCACTTTGCAGGTTCCACCGATGAGAAAACCTGTTTAAGTCAGCTGCGCGGGGCAACCTATGCCACATCAGAAGTGACCGTAAGCAAAGACAGTATTATTAGTTGGGATCGCGGCTATGACAGCGAGGATAAGCAAGTCTGGGGCGCAGAAAGGCTGGCTATATATTCTTGAAGCTTTAATCCGCTTTAGCACTAGCTGCTGCCCCATATTCTTTTCTTAAATTTGTAGTCCCAAAACCGACTGATAAATATATTCCTGTTCCATCGGCTCGAAATAAATACACAGGGTAAATACCTGACTGTGTTGTTTCTGTAATTTCCGGATTCATAATTGCAAGCCAAGGTACATCTGCCCAATTACCCGCACCCGCACTGGACTTAATCAAGTAATGATTATATTTCTCACTTACTTTATTCCTAACCGCCTCTTTCAACCCGTTTCTTAGTTGATTAGCAATAGGATGGTTCGTAAACCTCTCGCCTTTGGCAGCAACCCACCCATCAGCTATTTCAGATAGAAGTAACTTTATACTCATACTTTTCCTTAAACTCAGATTTCAGCGCTATTTATTATTTTAAGGCTTCAAGCCTTTTAGCTCTTTCACTTAATCCATTTAAAATTGAATCGCTGATATGCTCAAGAAAATCATCTGGTAACCTGGCTGTGACTCGATGAATCACTCCATCCACCGAATCTGCGACCTCTTGCAATATCTCTGTCATAACTATCGGGTCAAATCCCACCGCTTTAGCTGTCTGGATAAAGTGCCTTGGAAATATTTTGTCTACCGCATATTTTTTACCTTTAGTCGCTTTAAGCCCCATGGCTAATTTGGCATCGCGAATATTTAATCCTTGGCCGCCCATTGCTGGATACATGGATAAAATATCGTAAAAAGGGGTTAGTCTGTAACCGCCGCCAGCATCAATGAACAATGAAAAGTTTTTAGCATGCCCGTCTGTTGCTGCTAACAACCAAAACAGCACTTGGGACTTCATAAAATCGCACCTATCTTGTGCGGCATTGGTTGAGCCCAATAAGTAGTTCATTATTTGCTCAACACCTGGTCCACCATAGCTTTCATATTTTTTGGCAGAAGGGATATTCAAGGTTTGGCAAAAATCCTCTTGGGGTAAGCGCATAATCCATTGCTTATCTGATGATAGTTTGCGGTCAAAACGTTCAACGGCCAGTGCTTTCATATCGCCCACTTTTAGTATTGAGCATTGCGGCACAATTAAACCAAACTCCCTGACTATCATCATGCTCAGGTATTCATTTTCAACACTGTTTGTCATATCAATGGTGTGTGAATGACTTTGTATTTTGCCAATTGGTAATTTAATATTATGTGTTGTTGGTGTGGCTTTAATCGGAAGGCGCCAAGCATTTATTTGCGCATTATCTAAGTTCAACAGCGCTGTTTTTTCTTGCGCGCCGGCAATGGATATTCGAAAGTCATCTTCACCTGTTAGCATGCCTAACGGCATATTTGAAAGATAGCCTTGTAAGACTTTTTCCAATGCACTGTTGGATAACGGCTTAGATTCAATTTTCTTAACATCTAAGGGGAGTTGACCATGGGGCACAAATTGTAACGCGCCGACACTGTCTTGCCCCACTTTTGCTAATAAATCGAAAGCTTGGGTCGATTTCGCGTTATGCCGAGCAACAATTCTATTTCTGACTTCAATATTATCTGGCAGCAGGTTGTCGAAAAAGTTATACACTTCATCTCCCTTATAGCTTTGCACTCGCAGCGGCATAGACAAAGAGATAGGGCGGCAACCAGGTGTACTTAGCCATTGTGCAGCATACTTAAAGACATGCGAACCGGTAGAGGATTTAGTAAATTCGCCAACCAAATAGCCATTCATGTAAACATCAAGCGTGGCCATTACCATTCCTCTTTCCACTGTGCTTCAGCAGCCTTGACGTCATCAGCCGTTCGCTGACTTTCCGGTTCAGCCCCCCTCACCTTAATATCGAGTTCGAGGTTTAATGCCGATAAGATTTTAAATAAGGTGTCTACTTTTGTTGAATCAGGATTTTTCTCAAAGCTTGAAACAGTATCCTGACGAATACCCACGCTACTTGCCACTTTAGCTTGGGGCAGTTTCATATTCAGCCGTGTATCTTTGAGAAACGCACTAAGTTGCTTTGAGTTTGTTACCTTCATACTTTTCTACCTATAAACATGCATACAACTCACTTTACACGCTATAGCAGGTAAATCAAGTTCCACACGCTATAACCGTTAAAATTCTATTTACACGGTATAACCGTTAAGGTTAGTTTTACACGCTATAACCGTTAAAAATAGTTTTACACGCTGTAGCAGATATAAGCTGTAATTGCTTATTTTACTCTTTCAAACCGATGAGTTAACTTATCTCACAATGAGGCTAAACGAATCATTACAACTTCTAACTAAAAAACCAAAAACACCCTATTAATCGGAAAGGATTTCCTGTGAACATATCTCTTAACCGCATAGCGGTTTTCAGTGCTTTTTCAGCACTGGCTTTTATACCAATCACGTCTCAAGCAACTGAACAAGGCAAGCAAGCTTTATTACTTGAGTGGATGCAAGGTCACTTTGATAGCGAGCAGCAATCTATCAGTGATAAAGATTTTTTTAATATCCATCTCAATATGGTGCAAATTTGGCCCGAGGATAAATCCACTTGGCTGTATGTGGAGCAAGCAGCTGCAACACATTTAAATAAACCATACAGGCAGCGTGTTTATGAGGTCACAGCACTATCTACAACTGAGTTTGCTAGTAAAGTGTATATCTTTGAAAACGATAAAAGCTTCGCTGGCGTTTATAAAAATGATGATCCTCTGAGTGAGCTAACGCCTAAAGACTTAACTGAAAAGTCAGGCTGCACTGTGTTTTTAACTTGGTCTGATAAGTCACAATCTTTTGCAGGTTCTACTGATGAGAAAAGCTGTTTAAGTCAGCTACGCGGCGCAAGTTATGCCACATCTGAAGTTACGGTAACTAAAGACAGTATTGTCAGCTGGGATCGCGGTTATGACAGTAACGATAAACAAGTGTGGGGCGCTGAAAAAGCAGGCTATATTTTTTTGAAAGAGTAAATAGCATCCATAAAATTAAGTTGAAACCACGCAACTTCTCATCCAGCGCTATTTCAACTTTTAAGCTTCAAAACCTTTCCCAATCCGACCCCAATTGACTCTTTTAAAATAAAAAACACTGGTCAAAGCTGACTTCGTCTATAGCTATGATAAAGTGAATTATCTAACTAATTTTGTCGTTAAGTTGCCGTTTTTTAAGAGGGTGTTGTGGTTAAACTGAATATCGTCATCGACTTTTTACTGGCCCATAAGTTTTTACTTACGGTGTTAGTCATTATGCTCATTTCACTGACTAAGCGTTTAATTGTCTCGAAAATTCGTGGTGATGTGGCGTTTTTAAGTGAAGGTCAGCGAAAGTGGATGTCGCGCACCAAAAACAGTAGTTTCATCATTATTGTGGTGATCTTGTTTTTGCTATGGCAAACCGAAATCAGTAAATTTGCCCTGTCTGTGACTGCGATTGCGATTGCCTTTGTGGTGGCGTCAAAAGAGATTATTCTGTGTTTTACTGGCTCCATTCAGCGGGCGAGTTCGCGCTCATTTGTCATCGGTGACTGGATTGAAGTGGGTAAGCTGTGCGGCGAGGTCATTGAACACAACTTAATGGCGACGGTGATCCAAGAAATCGACTTGCACCATGGTCAGTACCATTACACCGGTAAAACAGTCACCTTCCCTAATAGTATGTTTTTTAGTTATGCGGTGAAAAACCTCAATTTCATGAAGCGTTATGTTTACCATAGCTTTTCCATTACCGTGGTTGAGTTTGTAAACTTGTATCCGCTGTTTCCTGCATTAACCAGCAAGATTGAAGCCCACTGTGAAGACTTTTTTGAAGTAGCAACTCGCTATAATAATATTATTGAAAGACATGCTGGCGTTGACCTGCCAGGACCTGAGCCACATATTCATATCCATAGCGGCCCTGCGGGTGAGCAAATGGTGCATATTATGATTTTTTGCCCCACTGAACGGGCAACCCATTTAGAGCAACACATTCGAGAAGATTTTATGATTGCCTATCATGAGGCGTTTCCTAAAGCGGCTGAAACGAGTGCTTGAGTTAACCTGCTAGGCTAATGTTCAGGGATAATGCTTCGAGCTGATACTTTGAGCTAAAGATTTACCCAAAAAGAAGCCACTCAATCGAGTGGCTTTATTTATGCTAAAAATCGAGCTACCTAACTCACTGAATGCAGTACATCATGTAGTTGCTGTAGGTCTTTGACTTCAAACGTTGGCGTAATGCCATCGACGGTTTGTTTACCGTGATGATTGAGCCAACAGGTATCAATCCCAGCATTAACGCCGCCTAAAATATCTGAATGCAGGTTATCGCCCACCATCAAAATATTGTGCTTTTCAGGGTTACCCATCAGCTTAAAGGTATGCTCAAAAATACTGACATCGGGTTTGGCTTTACCAAACTCTTCAGAAATCACCACATGCTCAAATGACGACTTAAAGCCGGTGCGTTCAAGGCGCACATTTTGCAGCTCAGTTAAGCCGTTGGTGATTATGCCTAAATTGGCTTTGCCTTTTAGGCTATCAACCAGCTGTTTCGCCCCCGGTAATGGCTGACAGATATCGGCCATGGCCGCTAAAAAATCACTGTTAAGTTGCTTGGTAGTGACATTGAGCTTTTCAGCCCAATGTAAAAAGCGGGTGTGTTGCAGCTGCGCGGCATCAATTAATCCTTGTTGATAATCCAGCCAAAGCTGCTTGTTTACCGATTGATAAAATTCAAAATCACTGGCGTTAAAATCAATATCAAAGTGTGAAAACATCAGCTTTAGGCCGCTAAATATATCAAAATCAAACAGGGTTTCATCGGCGTCAAACAATATCCATTGGTACTTCATGGTTCAGCCTTATCGACGTTTTGGTTTATGAAAATGATTTGAAACAGCCTAGTTATTATTCAAATAGCGTCACTAATTGCGCTTCTTGGGCAACCAAGCTGTTATATATGGTTAACTGGTTTGCCGCGCGATCGAGGTTATGGCCCTCACGATGAATACCAAAGTACACATCACCATTTAAATGATCGGTTAAAAACCGCGAACCTAGCATCAACGCCATCACTTTAATGCCTAACCACAGGCTGCGTTTTTCCAGCGGTGTTAATATTGCAGATAACTGCTCGGTATAGGCTTGAGTGGCTGCTTTAATAATCTCAGGGCGAGCAATGACTTTATCGAGCGCTGTAGAGTCTTCTTCCTCAGGTGAGCAAAACGCCCGTACCATGTCACCAAAGTCATACATTAAGTAGCCTTTCATGCAGGTGTCGATATCGATGACTGCCATGCTAGACATATCACGCTTATCAAACAGCATATTGTTGATTTTTGTGTCGTTATGGCAAATACGAAGTGGCAGTTGTTGCTCCACTTGGGCAAGCTCAGCAAATAAGGCTTGTTGCGATAACACTAAATCAACCCATTGCTGACAATCTGCTAAGCGCTGAGATTTATCATCAGCAACCGCTTGTTTAAGCTGTTGGATACGAAGAGGAAGGTTTAAGAAGTTAGGAATAACATCTTGTAAGCTATTAGCATCTAAATCACTCAATGCATGTGCAAAATGACCAAAAGCGCTGGCGGCCATTTTGGCTTCATCTTGATTAGTCACCACTTCAATTGTATGGCTATTGGCTAAATAGCTAATGGCTCGCCAATAACCTTTATCACCAAGGTTTACCGACAAACTTCCATCTTTAAGAACCACAGGCGAAATAACATCGAGCTGGTATTCACCCAAGGTAGATTTTTGGATGAGGTGATGACTCACTTTAGCAGCATTGTCGATTAACACGTCAGGTTTGGTGAACACTGTGGTATTAATTTGCTGTAGCACCATTTGCCCTGCTGGCCACTTAACCAAATAGGTTTGGTTAATATGACCATTGCCCAAAGGCGCAATAGTGGCACTTGTTACATCTGATGCTGCAATTCCATATAAAGGCAAAATTGTTTGCCTAATAAACTCAACCACCCAACACTCCATATCTTTTCTTTGCAAGCCAAACAGTTTAAGCCATCGCAGCCGGCAACACTAGTCACCTGTTGTGCTGCGATTTAAGCTCTTATAAGCTTTTCATAAATTGGCCAAATGCAGGCTCAGAGGATAATGTGGCTTGGCTGCCTTTGAGGCTAAAGTTATAACCACACAGTTTGAAGCTACCACGCATGGCAACATTGTTGATGAGCTTGGTATTATCCAGCGGTGAAAAGCGCGCTTCGGTGCCGCTATCTGCCATTAAATCAACGCTAATGGGCCTAAATTTACTGCCATCATTAAAGACTAATTCGGCGCAGCGTTTATCGCCTTGGGCTGTATCTAAACGCCAAATAGACTGAGCATCACCTTCATCGCCTAACCAGCGTAACACTAAAATATCTTCTTGTAAGATAAGCCAAAAACCATCAGGCAGTTTTACTCGCGCAGTTTCATTGCTTGCTAATGGTTGCTCAATGGCTGCGGTTTCAACAGGTACAATTTCGGTTTTTTCTGTGCCAGTAAATAATAAGCTAATTAGATAGATAACTAGGCCAATTGCACACATAACCCCTATAGCTTTTGCCGCCATTATAAGTATTTTTTTATTATCTTGCGCCCACACTAACCAAGATTTAAGTAATTCTGTCATCGAACCTGACTCTAATGCGCCTCGGTCAACTCGGTAGCTGGGCTTTTCATCAGCTTGATACCTAGCCTCGTCTGTTTCGCTATTGTATCCAGCTGCATTATTTGCAGAATGGTTAAACGGATTAAGCTCAGACTCTTTATAAACGGTTTCGTGCTGATAACCAGGCTCATGGCCCAGTTCGTCATCAAAACTGTTGTTATCAAAGCTTTCAATATCAGAGTTTGCGCTATCAACGTTGGCAGCGTCAGGGCTTTCAGCCCTAAGACTGGTGTTATTGCCATGTCCAATGGTCGGTTCTTGACGCTGCCTTACTCCCTGAGCGCCTGCAACAGGTTTAGCATGTGGGCCTTGATAGCCCATAACATAAAAATTATTTCTGCGGTTTTGATTACGGCTATTGCTCTTGGGTGCTGAAAACCACGCAAAACCAGCGCTCACTATGGCCGCTAAAATAAAAATGGTCACTGACACAGCAACAGGAAAACTAAATGCAATAGAAAGGCTAAAAAATAACAATAACAAGGTTGGGATTGCCACCAAAGAGCTTGGCTTAGCTGCGTCTCGTAAACGGCGTAAGCTGCTTAAAGCACTAATGGGCAGCGCCACTACCCCTGCAATAATAGTGGTAACAGAATGAGCAAATAACAGCGCGATGATTAATACAAAAATCAAACAAGATAATTGCACAGCCAACACTCTTTGACCGTTATCTCGGCCTTGGCGACAAAATAAGGATGAAAATGACACAAGAAATCCCAATAATAAATAAACAGAAACTATATAAGCAGACTAAACAATTTCATCACTAAAGTCAGCGAAACCACTGCATTTGCCGCAAAATTAATTGTAAAAACATCAATCACAAACCATTTAGCGCCATTAACATTGCCAGTTCATTTTTTTATTAACGAATATGACAAAATGAAATAGCCTTAGGTCTTTAAGCCTATGCATTAAACTAATCAATGTATTACTAAGGTTAGAAAAAAATCGCCGCTAATAACCACAGATTTATGCAGTTTTTTCCATCACAAATCTCGCAAATTGCCATGCTTTGAGTATAATACTCGCCCTGTAAAATAATCTGGTTGGAATTTGCACTATGAGCGCGAGAGGAAATCTATTTATTGTGTCTGCCCCAAGTGGCGCCGGTAAATCTTCGCTTATCTCTGCTTTATTAAAAGATAAGCCAAGCGACATGCAAGTGTCTGTATCACACACTACCCGTCAACCACGTCCTGGTGAAGTTAATGGTCAACATTATCACTTTGCCAGCGTTGAAGAATTTAAAGCGCTCATCGCTGATGAAGCTTTTTTTGAATGGGCAGAAGTGTTTGGTAACTATTACGGCACATCCCGCAAGGTCATTGAGCAAACATTAGCCAACGGTATTGATGTCTTTTTAGATATTGATTGGCAAGGCGCAGAGCAAGTTAAAAAGCTAATGCCTGAGGCCGTTGGGGTATTTATATTACCCCCTTCAAAAGCTGAGCTTGAACGCCGCCTAACTGGCCGAGGACAAGACAGCCAAGACGTGATTGACGGACGTATGGCTGAGGCTGTATCTGAGATGTCACACTATAAAGACGCTGATTATATTATTGTAAACGATGACTTTGATACCGCACTAGACGATCTGCGCGCGATCATTCGCAGCCAAAGATCAACCTGTGCTAGTCAGATCCATACTCATAATGGTATGATTAACGATCTGTTGGCAGACTAATTGTCATTAAGTACAATTTGCGTCACTTTTTCCCATAGATAACACTGGAGTTTCACCACATGGCTCGCGTAACTGTAGAAGACGCCGTACAACAAATCGGCAACCGTTTTGACATGATCCTGGTTGCAGCGCGTCGTGCACGCCAAATCGCTGTGCAAGGTAAAGACCCAATGGTTGAAGAGATGAATGATAAACCAACGGTTATCGCCCTGCGCGAAATCGAATTAGGTTTAGTCACCTCTAACACATTAGACGCTGATGAGCGTCAAACTGTACGTGAACGCGAAGCAGCTGAAATTGCCGCTGTTGCAGCAATTGCTGAAGGCCGTTCACTTTAAGGAGTAGCGCCACTTGTATCTGTTTGAAGGTCTAAAGGAGTCTGCCTCTGGTTATTTAGAACCAGCGCAAGTAGAGTTACTCAAGCAGGCGTACATTGTTGCGCGTGATGCCCATGAAGGGCAAATGCGCACAAGTGGCGAGCCCTATATTACCCACCCCGTTGCGGTAGCCCGCATCGTTGCAGATATGCGTCTTGATCACGAGACGTTAATGGCTGCACTGCTTCACGACACCATCGAAGATACCCCAGTTACCAAAGAAGAACTCACTGAGCTATTTGGCGTAACCGTGGCTGAACTGGTCGAAGGCGTGTCTAAACTTGAAAAAATCAAGTTCCGCGATAAAAAAGAAGCCCAAGCTGAAAACTTCCGCAAGATGATGATGGCAATGACGCAAGATATTCGCGTTATTTTGATCAAACTTGCTGACAGAACGCATAACATGCGAACTTTGGGTGCATTACGTCCTGACAAGCGTCGTCGTATTGCCCGTGAAACCTTAGAGATTTACGCACCGATTGCTAACCGTCTTGGTATTCACAATATCAAAAGCGAATTAGAAGATTTAGGTTTTCAAGCCTATTATCCGATGCGATATCGCGTTTTAAAAGAAGTCGTAAAAGCAGCCCGTGGTAATAGAAAAGAACTGATTAACAGTATTGAAACTGCCATAACCTCTCGCCTTGAAGATGCTGGAATTAACTGCAAGGTCAAAGGTCGTGAGAAAAACCTTTACTCAATTTACCTTAAAATGAGTAAAAAAGAACGGCAGTTTCAAGAAGTCATGGACATTTATGCCTTCAGAGTCATGGTCGATTCCATTGACACCTGTTACCGTGTATTAGGTGCCATGCATGGTCTTTATAAGCCTCATCCCGGTCGCTTTAAAGATTATATTGCCATTCCTAAAGCCAATGGTTATCAATCATTGCACACCTCATTATTTGGCCCCCATGCGGTTCCTGTTGAAGTACAAATACGTACTGAAGAAATGGACCTGATGGCGGACAAAGGGGTTGCTGCTCATTGGATGTATAAGAGCGGCACCAGTAGTTCACAACAAAGTACCACCCAAGTTCGCGCCCATAAGTGGATGCAAAGCTTGCTGGAGCTACAACAAAGCGCCAGTAGCTCATTTGAGTTTGTGGAAAATGTTAAAACTGAGCTATTCCCTGAAGAAATATACGTATTCACCCCAGAAGGCCGCATTTTAGAGCTGCCGGTGAATGCAACAGCGGTCGACTTTGCTTACGAAGTCCATACCGATGTGGGTAACACCTGTGTCGGCGCCCGTGTTAACCGTCAAGCTTATCCATTAAGTCAGCCGTTAATATCAGGCCAAACCGTTGAAATTATTACAGCTAAAGGCGCAAGACCTAATGCTGCATGGCTTAACTTTGTCGTAACAGGTAAAGCCCGCGGTAAAATTCGTCAAGTCTTGAAAAGTTTAACCAGTGACGATGCTGTGGCGCTCGGCAAACGGCTACTGAACCACGCATTAGGTGAAAACAAGCTTGATGACATCACCTTAGAGCAGCTTAAAAAAGTTATTGCTGAAACTAAGCATGACAATCTTGAATCGTTATTGGCTGATATCGGCCTAGGTAATGCCATGAGCATTGTGGTTGCCCAGCGCTTAATGGGTCACAAGCTCACCACTAAGAATGAAGATAGCGAAACCGAAGAGCACTTGATGCCAATTCGCGGCGCTGAAGGCATGTTGGTGACCTTCGCAAATTGCTGTCGTCCAATTCCAGGTGATGCTGTCATCGCCCATGTAAGCCCAGGCAAAGGCCTTGTGGTACACATGGAAAATTGCTCAAATATCCGTGGTTATCAAAGCGAGCCAGACAAATATATCCCAGTACATTGGGATAACGTTGAAGGTGAAAGCTATCAAGCCAATCTGCGAGTTGAAATTGTCAATCATCAAGGCGCACTGGCAAAAATCACCAGTATTATTGCTGCCGCCGGCTCAAATATTCATAACTTGAGCACTGAAGAGCGTGATGGCAGAGTCTATCTCATTAACCTGCGGATCTCAGTCGACGACCGTGTTCATTTGGCCAATGTTATGCGCCGCATTAGGGTATTACCTGAAGTCCTGCGCACCTCACGTAACCGCTAATAAATCAATCACGACTTCTGCACTGCAGAAGTCTTGCGCACCTGCCACAAACGTTAGTAATATTGATCCCCTAAATCCCTAAGTTAGATAACAGCTTAGGGATGACATCATTCATTTACTTGATCGCAGAGGGCGTCATGGCAGAAAAAATCATCATCGCAACCGATAAAGCTCCAACAGCAATTGGCACCTATTCTCAAGCTGTAAAAGTAGGTAGCACTGTTTACCTTTCAGGCCAAATCCCACTCGTACCAAGCACCATGGAAATGGTTAGCGATGATTTCTCTGAGCAGGTTGTACAGGTTTTCGAAAACTTAACCGCAGTATGTGATGCCGCTGGCGGCACTATGGCTGATATCGTTAAACTGAATATCTTTTTAACCGACTTATCTCACTTCGCTACCGTTAATGAAATCATGGCGCGCTACTTTACTCAACCTTATCCAGCACGTGCTGCAATCGGGGTAAAACAGCTGCCAAAAGGCTCATTAGTGGAAATGGATGGAATAATGGAGATCTAGCTCACAAACCGAGTTTTATCCTGAAGGGTGCCATTGGCACCCTTTTTTATTAGAGCTATTACTCAAGAGGTATTTAACTTTCAGTGAAACATGCTAGTTTATAAGTAGAAATTATCTCGTTAAGTTGTTCTCGCGTTTGCGAATAGGCTGATAAATAGCCATACTGAGATGATTGCATTAGCAAACTACAAATAAATGCATCCTACATTAAAAACAAAAAGAACATGGAATTGTCGATGGAAAATCTAATAAAAACGCCAGTAGAAATGTTATCTCATTGGGCTGAAACCCAAGGGGATGCCGTATATTTACGACAACCAATTAACGGCCAGTTTGTTGACTTCACATGGGGAGAAGTTCAGCAAAAGGTACAACAAATTGCAGGCGCATTACGCCACTTAGGTCTAGTACCGGGTGACAAAGTTGCTCTGCTTTCTAAAAACTGTGCCGAGTGGTTTATTACCGATCTTGCCCTTATGCACGGCGGCTACATCAGTGTGCCAATCTATCCCACTGCTAACGCTGAAATGATCCGCTATGTATTAGAACACAGTGGCGCTAAAGCTATCTTCACCGGAAAACTTGATTTTTGGGCCGATCAAGAAGCCGGTGTCGGCGGTGAAATCCTCCGTTTAGCTTTACCTTATGACACCATGCCAGCGCAATATCATTGGGAAAAACTGCTTGAGTTAGGGCAACCATTAGTGGATGCGCCTACGCCTAGTAGCGATCAAATGATGACGCTCATTTACACCTCGGGCTCTACTGGTAAACCAAAAGGCGCAATGCAAACCTTCGGCAGTTACGGCTGGACTTGTGAAGCGGTTGTGCGCGATTTAAAAACCAATACCACAGACAGATTATTATCCTACTTGCCTTTAGCGCACATTACTGAGCGGGTAGCGATTCAAGGATCGTCTTTTTACTCCGGCTCGTCGGTGGCGTTTGTCGAAAGTTTAGATTCTTTTGTGGCTGATGTGCAGCGATGCCGCCCGACGGTCTTTTTCTCGGTGCCGCGTTTATGGACCCTGTTTCAGCTCAATATTGTCAATAAAATTGGCCAAAGCAAGCTGGATTTATTGCTTAAAATCCCACTGGTTAGCGGCTTAGTTAAACGTAAAATCCAAAAAGGTTTAGGCTTAGAGCATTGCCGTTTATTAGGTTCAGGATCAGCCCCCATCCCACCATCTCAATTAGAGTGGTACAACAAAATCGGCATGAATATTTCAGAAGCCTGGGGCATGACCGAAAACTGTGCTTACTCAATTATTAACTTCCCATTTAATGCCTCAAAAATTGGTAGCGTGGGTCGCCCTGTTGAAGGCTGCCAAGTTCGCCGCACCGATGAAGGTGAGTTAATGGTTAAGAGCCCAGGTTTGATGACAGGTTATTACAAGCAAGAAGAAGCCACAGCAGCATGCTTTGATGCTGATGGATTTTTCCATACGGGTGACTTATGTGAAATCGATGAAGATGGCTACATTTCTATCACTGGCCGCGTTAAAGATAACTTTAAAACCTCTAAAGGTAAGTATGTGGCGCCGGTGCCTATTGAGCGTAAAATAGCCCAAGATCCGCACATTGAGCTACTTTGTGTCATTGGCTCAGGCTTACCGCACCCGATCACCTTAGTGCAATTATCTGAAGGCTCAGCCTTGCAAGCCCGCGAAGAAGTGCGCGCGTCACTGAAAGCGACCCTAGATGGAGTTAACCCGCACCTTGAGTCCCATGAAGTTGTGGATGCCATTGTCGTAGTGACAGAGCCTTGGACCATTGAAAATGATGCCCTAACCCCTACACTTAAAATTAAGCGTCATGTGTTAGAAAAGCAGTTCAGTGCCAAAGTTGACGGTATTCGCGGCGCTAAAGTGTGCTGGGAAGACGAGATTTAGCACCACAGTAATTCGCTTCAATATATTGGCCGCCTAAGCTTTAACAAGCCGGCGGCTTTTTTATCAATGACATTTGTCACCTCAAACTGGTGACGTTTGTGTCTGCCCTGTGCAAGCCCTTTGTTAGATACTAACTCCGTAGCAACACACCTTAAATGCAATAAACGGAGTTAATCATGACATCACTAATCTTAAAATCTCTTATCTCAAAATCAACCGTCATGGCGGTAACACTGACGTTAGTCAGTAGTGCTAGCAATGCCGATATCGGCGCTATCGATATGGCAGCCAACACAATGGATCTACAACAGCTAAAGGTTCTCAGCGAACAATCTGTGGATTATGAACACGCCTATGCACAATATCGCATCGCCATTACAGCCAATATTAGCGGTCTGCGCGGAGTGGCTAAAAAAGCCCTCAATGATGCACAGTCGACACTTGAAACTGTATTGAGCCGTGAAGACGATGCTGAGTCAATGGCGCTACTGGCTTCTGTTTACGGTATGCAAATCGCCAATGACTCAAGCAAAGGACAATCTCTGGGAATGAAGGTAAGTGCTTTACTGGCTCAAGCAGAACAACTCAGCCCTGAAAATCCCCGTATTGCGTTAGTCAGAGCAATGAGCGCCTTTTATACTCCCGCTCAATATGGCGGCGGTATGGATAAGGCTGAGCAATATGCCACTGATGCGATTCGTTTTTATGAACAGCCATGTGTTGATATCTGCTGGGGGCATACTGAAGCGTACACCTGGCGCGGAATCGCTAAGCAAGAATTAGGTCGTCAAAAAGAAGCAATTAATGATTGGCAACACGCTGTAGAAATTGATCCTAATTACGCTTGGGCAAATTTTTTACTTAAACAACAAGCGCGTTAATCCGATGCTGCTGAAGCTAGCTACTGCAGACATACACATTATGACTCGGTTGCAGTATGCTAACTTCGCAAGGAGGCTTCATGTCTAATATCAATACAAAACACTCGGTCAATAGTAGCAACACTCGCGTTCACCCAGAAAAAGCCTATCGACAAAAAACAGCTTGGGTATATCTGCTCAATCTGATTTTTTACTTTATTCCACTTTGGTTTATGCGGGATGATTGGGCTCGGGTCGGTGTCAGCTTGTTACTCATATTTCCCTTCTTATATGGGTACTTTTGGGCTTACAAAAGCTCAGCCGCTCAAGGGAAATATCCTATTGCTTTAATGCTCATCACTGCGAGCATTGCCACCATATTTACCAGCGGCTCCATTTCATTTTTCAGTTTTGCCGGTTTTTTTATTGGTTTTTTCTATTCACTGCGCACCGCCATTATTAGCTTTATTCTTATCAGTACTTGGCTGTGGCTACTCAATTACATCGTGGGCTATGAAGCTTATTATTTTCCGCTATACGGTATGTTAATCACCTTTGTGGGGGGGCTATTTGGCGTGGTTGAGCATAACAATGAACGCATCAGGCGCCAACAAAGACAATCAAATGATGAAATCGCTAACTTAGCAACGGCACTGGAGCGTGAACGTATTGCGCGCGATTTACATGACATCATGGGGCACAATTTATCTTCCATTGCACTGAAAGCACAACTCGCCGAAAAACTGGTTGAAGCAGGCGAGCTTGCTGTTGCAAAACAGCATTTACAGGAACTTGCTGATATCGCCAGAAACAGCTTAACTGAAATTCGCCAAACGGTTTCTAATTACAAACATAAAGGCTTACAAGATACGGTCAATCAACTATGCAGTTTATTAAGACAAAAAGAAATTGAAGTACATCTCGAGGGTAAATTACCACCATTAACACCTTTGCAAGAAACTCAACTAGGGCTAATGTTGACAGAATTAGTTAATAATATGCTCAAACATAGCCAAGCCAGTCAATGTGTATGGTGCTTTAACACCTTAGATAAGCAGCTTATTGTTAGCCTAAGTGACAATGCTAACACCAAAGTTATTAAAGAAGGTAATGGCTTAAAAGGCATTAGAGAGCGAGTGAACTTATTGGGCGGCAAGTTTAGTTATCATATTAACGATGGCTACCGTTTTAGCATCAGTTTGCCCCTTGAAGCAGAGCAAGTCAGTGAACCTAAAGTTGACAACGACACGGAACAGCCTTAATGAAGATTTTATTAGCAGAAGATCAAGCCATGGTGCGCGGGGCATTATCTGCCCTACTTACCCTTGCCAAAGATGAACTCGGTGAAGTCGATATCACAGAAGCAGAAGATGGTAACCAAGCCATGGCAATGCTTAAAGAGCAGCATTTTGATTTGCTGCTCAGTGATATTGAAATGCCCGGTCACAGCGGCGTTGAGCTGGCTCAGTGGCTCGCAGCATATCAAGCCGAGGCTGCAACAATGCAACCTAAAACTAAAATCATCATCTTAACCACTTTTGGCCGCGTAGGTTACATCAAAAGAGCACTCAGTTGTGGCGTCGAGGGATTTTTGCTAAAAGATGCGCCATCAGAAAGTCTAGTCAACGCTATTAAACAGGTGATGGCAGGTAAAAAAATTATCGATCCAGAGCTGGCGATCAGCGCCATTGGTGATATTGACCCACTCAATGATAAAGAAAGAAAAGCGCTACGATTAGCCAGTGATGGCTTATCAACCAGTGATATCGCCGCCCAGTTATTTATCGCCGAAGGTACTGTGCGGAATTACCTTTCTGAAGCGATCTCCAAGCTCAATGCCACCAATCGCATAGATGCGGCGCGAATAGCTAAACAAAAAGGCTGGTTATAGAGGCAGTTAAGCCTGATATCTGGATTAATATTGCCTTGTATTAAAACTCTGCTAAGATAAGCCATAACATCTGTATATATTTACAGTACTATCATTGCTAACAAGCATCAGGGCGATAAAGTTGACTGTATAACTCTTTGGATAACTGTCAAAGTTAACCGCCAAAGTGAATGACTCTTTTTACTGAGCAAGTTTACAATATCAACAAAGTCTAAGTGGTGAAGTCTGTGGTCAACTTAATAGATAAAGGCATTGTAGATTTGCAATCATTGGATCAGGTTCCGATAACCGACTTAAAAGGCGTCGCTAAAAAAGCCGCTGAAAAGCTGGCAAAGCTTGGTATTAAAACAGTGCAAGATGTACTGTTTCATTTGCCGCTGCGCTACGAAGACCGTACTCAAATCTATCCCATCAATGCCTTATACCCTGCAATGTATGCCACCGTTGAAGCCGAAATACTCTCGACTCAAATAGTGCCAGGACGCAGACGTATGCTGACCTGCAATATTGCTGACGAGAGTGGTTACCTCACACTGCGTTTTTTTAACTTCTCTGTTGCCCAGCGTAACGCCATGCAAAACGGCGCAATCATTCGTGCCTATGGTGAAATCAAGCGCGGTAATCGCCATATTGAGATAATCCACCCAGAATACAAAATCATTAAAGCTGGCGAAAACCCAGCCCTGAGTGATTCACTGACCCCTATTTATCCTTCGACTGAAGGATTAAAACAAGCCAGTTGGATTAAGCTCACCGAGCAGGCACTAACTATGCTCAATCAAGGTGGCTTAACAGAGTTACTACCACCAGCCCTGCAACCCAACAATATGAGCATTGGTCAGGCATTATCCTTAATCCATCGACCGCCCAATAACATCGCCCAAGCCGATTTAGAGCAAGGCATGCACCCCGCTCAGCAGCGCTTAGTCCAAGAAGAGTTACTGGCCCATAACTTAAGTATGCTGCAATTACGTCAGCGCAATAACCTTGATAAAGCGGTGACTTTACCCGCCACCGGCCAGCTATTAAATCCATTTTTAAAAGCCTTACCTTTTAAGCCAACAGGGGCCCAGCAACGAGTCGTAGCTGATATCGGTATTGATATTGAAAAGCCCACACCTATGATGCGCTTAGTGCAAGGGGATGTGGGCTCGGGTAAAACCTTAGTGGCCGCCTTAGCAGCCCTGCAAGCCATTGAAAATGGTTATCAGGTGGCGATGATGGCACCGACGGAATTATTAGCAGAGCAACACGCAGTCAACTTTGCCGCCTGGTTTGAACCATTAGGGCTAAAAGTGGGCTGGTTAGCAGGCAAGTTAAAAGGCAAAGCCAGAACACAATCATTGGCTGATATCGCCGATGGCAGCGCCAACATGGTAATTGGCACCCATGCTATTTTCCAAGAGCAGGTCAGTTTTAATAAGCTCGCGTTAATCATTATTGATGAACAACACCGTTTTGGGGTCCATCAACGCTTAGGATTACGCGAAAAAGGCGTCAGCCAAGGCTTTCATCCGCATCAATTAATAATGACAGCTACGCCAATTCCGCGCACGTTAGCGATGACGGCTTATGCTGATTTAGAAACCTCTATCATTGATGAGTTACCGCCAGGAAGAACCCCTGTTACCACGGTTGCCATTAGCGATAATCGCCGCGAACAAATCATCGAGCGGGTAAAACAAGCCGCGCTAAATGATAATCGGCAGATTTATTGGGTTTGTACTCTCATTGAAGAATCTGAAGTTCTTGAGTGCCAAGCCGCTGAAGATACCGCTGCAGAATTAAGCCAATTACTACCCGAATTAAAGGTTGGCTTAGTGCACGGACGTATGAAAAGTGCAGAAAAACAGCAAATAATGGCCCAATTTAAGGCGGGTGAACTACATTTATTAGTGGCAACAACGGTTATTGAAGTGGGAGTCGATGTGCCTAATGCCAGTTTAATGATTATTGAAAACCCTGAGCGGTTAGGCTTGGCGCAATTGCATCAGTTACGTGGCCGAGTAGGCCGAGGCTCTATTGCCAGCCACTGCGTGTTATTGTACAAAGCACCGTTATCACAAACTGCCACCAAACGTTTAGGAGTACTAAGGGCCAGTAACGATGGCTTTGTTATTGCCCAAAAAGACTTAGAAATAAGAGGCCCAGGTGAAGTACTCGGTACCCGCCAAACCGGCTTGGCAGAAATGAAAATCGCTGATTTAGTCAGGGATCAATATCTGATTGAAAACACACAAAAATTAGCGGCCCATGTTATGCAACAAGTGCCACAAAATGTAGACAGCATTGTTCAACGTTGGTTAGGGGATCGCCAGCAATACGTACAAGCATAAATTATTGTTAACCTTGGCTATTATTACTAGACAAGTGTTGAGATTATTGCAGAATGAAAATAAGGTTTAAGCCTTATATGCCACCAAATGAAAATGTAACAAATTCAATGATATTGGTTCCCTTTCGACGTTTAAAGCTAAGGAATAGACATGCAAGTCAATCAAAATGATAGAGCCACACCGCACTCAAGTCGCGCCAGTGGTAGTAACGCGGGTGTGATTGGTATCACCATTGCGGTTTTACTGGCTGGTGCAGGCTATTTCTACTTCTCGGCCGATAAAGCGCCTGAAGTCGAAGCGCCAATACCTGTGCAACTACCAGAGCCTGTGCCTGAACAACCTATTGAGCAAGAGCCTATTGAAGAAGTGATAGTGGAAGTTATTGAACCCACTATTATTGAAGCTCCAGAGCCTGAAGTAGTAGAGCCCTTACCTACACTGATTGAAAGTGATGACTTTGTCGCCCAGAAAACGGTTGAGATGGCTGATGGGATGAAAATCGAGCCACTACTTGTTAAAAAAGACATTGCCCGCCAGTTTGTGGTATTTGTCGATAATATGGCCCAAGGTGAAGTGATCCGTAAAGCCAGCCCACTGAAAGGCCCTAAAGATAAATTCACCGTCAGTGAAATCACTAACAAAACCTATTTAAACCCTGACAGTTACCATCGTTATGACCTGTACGCCAACATGGTGTCAGATATGAATGACGAGCAGTTAATCAACACTTATAAAGAACTCATGCCAATATTTGACGAAGCTTTTGCAGAGCTAGGTTATAGCGATATGTCATTTGACGAGCGCATGCAGCAAGCCTTTGAGATGATCTTATCAGCGCCGATTATTGAAGACCCGATTGAATTAAGCTCTATCAGCGTTAACTATCAATTTGTCGATCCAAAGCTTGAAGCGCTACCCAACGTGCAAAAGTTTATGGTGCGTATGGGACCTGAAAATAGCCGTAAAATTAAAACGGCAATTAGAAAACTTCAGCAGCAAATGGCCAACTGATAGAACCGTTATCATTGGGGTTATGATTTGCAATGGCAGGTTCCAATATGCGCAATCTAAATCAATGGCATAAAAAATAGCGACATGAGTGTCGCTATTTTTTTAGATAAAGTATTCAATGCTAATTCAGCTTCACGGCACTGTCTACCCGAATTGATTAGTTAACCCATTAACAATTCAGCATTAACTGCAATAAATTAAATTAGTTAGACTTAATCGCGACTACAACAGATAGTGACATATTAATACTTAAATCATCTTCTGATCTAACACCACAGTATCTTGAGCAAAGCTTAAATCAAGTTAACTTAGCAATGCTAAAATACAGCCCAGTAAAGCTGGCACAAAGCTTATCTTTACAATGCAGCTGTACCTCAAGTTTCACTTTTACCTTACCGCCATCAGCAAGGCTTGCTAATGAAACATCTGGCCAAATAACACTAGCAGTGGGGGCTTCAGTAATGGGCGCGCTATAGCGGATGTGTGCATCTGCTAATACGATATCACCACTAAAACCTTGCAACTTTTGCTGTAACCACATCATCCCCCAGCCCGTTAGGGTAGCCAGGGTATAAATACTGCCAGCAAACATGGTTTGATGCAGGTTAATATTGGGCTCGAGCGGCGCGGTAACTGTGAGTGTTTGCTGCTGAAAACTCAGCGGCTGCACTTGCATAAACTCACTCAAAGGAATGGTTTGATACCAAGTGTTTTGCAGTTCAATAAGTTGCTCTTTAGCCGCCATAATGTGCTCCTTTAAACCTGTAAATTAAAGGTCACAGGACCATCATTAACTAACTCTACCTTCATGTTTGCGCCGAAAGAGCCTGTAGCAGTTGTCACCCCTTGTTCACGACAAAAAGCCACGAAAGCTTCATATAGCTCATTGGCTTGATCTGGAGTCGCAGCGCTGGAGAAGCTTGGACGCAGCCCTCGGCCAGTATCAGCGGCTAAGGTAAACTGTGACACTACCAGTAACTCACCACCAGCTTGTTGCAGATTTAAATTCATCTTGCCGTTTTCATCACTAAACACACGATAGCCGATGACTTTTTTGGCCAGCTTTTGCATTTTCTCAATGTCATCGTCACGTTCCACCCCAAGCAGCACTAATAAACCTTTATTGATACTACCGGTGACTTCTTGCCCCAGCTCAGAGTCGATGGTGACACTGGCACGTGTCACCCTTTGGATTAAGCCAATCAATGTTACTTCCTAATACTTACGTGAAGAATTGTGCGATTACTTGCGGATTTACCTACACCAACAATAACCTTAGCCAGCGATATCTTGTTTCATCACTGGGATCGGTTTAATTAAATGCTCAGATCCTTTGGGTAATGATTTACCCACTTGATTAAGGCCTTCATCAGTCCACAACATAAAGCGGCGTAATTCTTCCAGTTCAATGGAATCAACAAATGTCGCAGCGCCTTGTACTTGGATCACCGCCCCATTGTCGCGAATGACGAACTTAGCAAAATTAAGCTTTTGGTTTAGTGAGCCAATTAACAACAATAGCTCTTTACTGCCATGTAATTGCGGATGCACCGCAAACAATCGATTGGTAAGAATACGATCGACCCCTTGCTCACTCATGCTAGGCTGCAGCACAAACTGAGTTTCCCCAAATTGCACCGCCACACTATTAGGGCTGAGTTTAGTGGCTAAGTAACTGGCGTTTAGCAACGTTTTATATAATTCTTCAGCGGCTTGCTCATCGCTCATATTAGCCATGTTGATCATCTTAGGAGCAGCAGAAACTACAGTATCTTCTGTGGTATTTTCGGTGGCGGCGCAAGCAGATAACCCTATTACGCACGCTGCAAGTATCAATTTTTTCATTTTCGTTCCTTGTTAAGTTATCTTTGCTAGCGATAAAGTATCGCAAGTTAACACTCATGTCAGGCTCAAGTGCTAAGCCCAGTCGGTGTATTTATAATGCTTGTGTTACTTCTCATTATCTTCTGAAGTAGAAAAAATCCCGGTATCGAGGTACTCAGGCATCGCGGCCGTTATTTCTGCGCCTAATAAAACAATTATCCACGACACATAAATCCACACAAACAAAATCGGGATGGTGGCTAGCGCGCCATAAATGGCTTCATAACTGGGAAACTGCGTCACATAAAAGGCAAAACCTTTTTTACCCGCTTCAAATAGCATCGCCGCTACCACAGCACCTAATAAGGCATGTAAAAAATGCACTTTTTTATTGGGCACCACCATATACAACAGTAAAATCGAGGCCACAGAAAACAACATCGGCAAACGCTCAACCAGCCAAGTCATTAAGCCTGATATTTCGCTATTATCAAATACCGTTAATGACACCACATAAGAGGTTGCCACTAAGCTGGCACCAATCAATACTGGCCCTAATGTCAGTACCATCCAATACATAGAAAAAGACACCATATAAGAGCGGCTTTCAGTGGTACGCCAAATATTATTAAGGGCTTTATCGATAGCAGAAATTAGCAACAAGGCCACCACCACTAACGCAATCACCCCGACAAAGGTGCCCTTTGAGGCATTTTCAACAAATTCATTGATATAAACCTGTACGGTATCGCCAGCGGCAGGCAAAAAGTTGTCGTAAATAAAGCTCTCAATTTTACCGCGAATACCTTTAAATACTGGAAACGCCGACAACATCGACATGGTCACCGCCACCATTGGCACTAGTGATAATAGTGTCACATAGGCTAAGTGACCGGCTTTGACATTGATTTGATCTTCTACCAAGCGCTGCTTAAGGTGAAGTATAAATTGCCAAATGCTAATAAAAACTCGTTGGATATAGGCTACATCTATCTTATTTGTCACAATATTCTCTTGATTATTTTATTTTCAATTCTGCGTTTTAATTCGTACAATGTTATAACACGATAGTTACACTCCAAGGGAGCGATTTAATGTCTCAACAAGGTTCTGCTGGTAATGTGATTGCCGCCATCGCCAGTTTCTTTTTCCCAGGTTTAGGTCAACTGGTTCAAGGTCGTATTATAGCTGCAATTCTATTTTTCTGTCTTACAGCAGTATGTTACTTCTTCTGGGTATTAATCATCCCAGCCATTATTGGTGCCATACTTCACCTTTGGAGCATTATTGATGCTGCCACATTTACCGCCGACTAATTCGATAATACGATAAGAGAGTAAACAATGAAGAAATGGATATCCTTGGCATTACTGAGTAGCAGCTTACTACTTAGCGGTTGTCAAAGCGCTTATTATGGCGCCATGGAAAAGGTCGGCTACCACAAGCGTGACATCATGGTTGATCGCGTCCAGGAAGCAAAAGAGTCCCAAGAAGAAGCCCAAGAGCAATTTAGTTCTGCGTTAGAAGAAATGCAGGCGTTACTTGCCTTTGATGGTGGCGATCTTGAAGATGCTTATAACAAAGCTAAAGATGAATATGATTCAGCGCAGTCAGCCGCTGATGAAGTGGGCGATCGCATCGATAAAGTTGAAGATGTAGCTGAAGCTCTATTTGAAGAGTGGCAAGCTGAAATTCAAGAAATCAGCAAAGCGAGCCTACGCCGTAATAGCACCTCTAAATTGAATGAAACCCAGCGCTCTTACGATTCATTGGTCAAAGGCATGCGCCGCGCCGAAGCAAAAATGCCTCCGATCCTGACGGCTATGAAAGACAATATGTTGTATTTAAAGCATAACCTTAATGCGCAGGCCATTGGCGCCATTAAAGGTGAGTTTGAAAGCCTGCAATCAGATATTACTAGCTTGATCAGCGAAATGAACAAATCGATTGCTGAATCGAATAAGTTTATTGAAGCCATGGAAAAGGGTTAACATCTTAAAAATAAAGTGAGCAGCTTTTAAGTCCTGACTTAAAAGCTGCTTTTCTCTTTAGTTGCCAATTTATCCAGTTCAGAACAAGTCTTAACGCCATCTCGGCAAGCAATCAATGTCACCTCAATATGTGTAAGCATCTGCTTTTGATCAAGTATAAAACCCTGCGAGGCAGCCAAGTGTGATAATACTTGATAAGCCTCAGTCTCTACTGAGCCAAACTGGAATGTATCGCCATTACTGAGTGATGCAATTGCAGTCATTGATAACTGATTATTGTTACTATCTTTTAGCTTTCGAGCTGAAAAATGTAACCTTTGCTCATCATCAAAGCCGCTAACGAGTGACGTTAACGTCGATTTATCGGCAAATTCAAATGTTATTTCAGGGGATAAATTAGCAATGGGGGTATTATATTCAACCCCTTGGATATAGGCTTCAAACCACATCTTTTTGAACTGGTAATAAGTTATCTTACGCTTCCAATCTGCATTAATTTGCACTATTCGGTCTTTATCATTAACTAATGACCATGCTGTTGCGGCAATGTCTGGAGCAACCTTTATTTGTAGCGGCTCAAAAAAGTCCTGCTGATATAAATACTCTGCATAAGTAATAAACTGTTCGCGCTCGAGATTTTGTGGCGCTAAGGGAATAATGGTAGAGCGGTCTTCAAACTGGCAAATGCCTTGGGTGGCAGAGCGATTATAGTCACTACACACTTCAACCATTAATTTAATTACTTCAAATTTACGTAGCTCAAATTGGCTAAAGTTAACCACATTCATAAACGCGTGCTGGCGATTGGCTAACGCTGATAATGCTGCAGCTTGATATTTTTTATCTGAATTACAGTCATTACATTGAAGGTTTATGCTGCCAACTTTATTATTCGCAAAGACATTAGCAGTGACCAACATCAGCATTATTAACAGTACTAATTGGCTTAAAAATCCATTTCTCAAACTATTCCATCCCTATATAAAATTATACGTAACAAGCTAATAATAATCTAAAAGTAGCAATCGCGCCTGATGGCGCTGCAGTGAAATCAATACCCTAGCGATTAATACAGGTCAATGTAGTCATTTTTAGGCACAGCGAAAATCAGCGTATGATTATAATAAGCAATCAGATTGCCGCATGGGTTCTAATTTTGTTCAACGTTAAGGGGGAGTATCCCCAATTAAAGCTCCGACTTACATCCCCCTTAAACTCAGTTCAGTTAATTCAATTTATATAATGCCTACCATTAATCCGTTGAATAATTTGAGTGGCCGTTAAATCATGTACCACATTGATGACAGTCGATGCTGCATCGGTAATGGCGCCTAATACCACCAAAATAGGGATCACTTCGACGGGTAAGCCTAAGGTTGTCACAATAAAGATTTCCCCTAAAAATGCCCCGCCAGGCACGCCGCCAATGACAAATGCTGACAGCACCGAAATCAAAATGGTTAACATAAACACATCCGCGCTAAAGTCGAGCCCAAGTAATGAATAGATAAATACGATTTTAAGCGCGGTTATCATCGCTGCGCCGCCTTTATTTAAATTCACCAATAGCGGCAAGCTGATTTCAGCTATTTGCTCATTTAAACCCATTTTACTTGCTGTGCGAATATTAACTGGCAAGGTGGCCAAAGAGGAACTAGTACCTAGGGCGGTTACTGCAGGAGCTAACATATGCTGCCAAAAATTATTTACTCCTTTCCCTCCACCTCCAATCCATGCATATAGCGTTGAGCCTAAAGTTAAATACAAAAAGGTTGCCACTAAAAATAGCGCAATAGCTCGGGCAAATGTGCCCATTAACTCAGCATCTTGACTGGCCATAGTTGCGGCAAAATAAGCCCCTAAGCCAATTGGTGCTAAGTACATTAAGATGGCTATGATTTTCATGATCACGGTATTAAAGCTATCCAATAATGCCGAAACTTTGAGGCCGTCTTCACCTGATTGACCAATCGCTATTCCGGTGATCAGCGACATAATGATCAGCGCTAAAATATTCGATTTAGACATTAAGCCCACAAAATCATTGGTGGTTAATAAGCTCACAAAATCCATACTGCCAGTGGTTTCAACGGTATCGGCTAAATCAAGTGTCACTCCTTGGGCAGGGTCAAATGCTAGCGCCAACAAGGTAATGCCTACAGCGGGGATCATCGCCATGACAATGGACACGCCCATGATGGTGGCAAGTATGGAGCCAAGCTTTTTTAAATCGGTCATTTTGGCAATGGATGACATCACGCTAACGGCCACCAAAGGCACAATAATCATAAACAACAAGTTGAGAAATATTTGCCCTATGGGTTTAAGTTTAATGGCAAACTCAGGGGCAACTAAGCCCAACATGCCGCCCAGCATCAGGGCTGTGAGTAAAATAATCGATGAGCGATACGCGCGAAGGGCATTCCACATGGTGAGGTTCCAATAATTAAGATCTAGTGAGCATATGCTGATTTTTAATCATAGCCGAAAAGCCGTTACTATGAAGGCCGGGCTTACTGCAGCGCATTGATGACGAGTAACTTATCTGCTGTAAACTTGACTCTGAACTAATGCGCCCAAGCAAAGCCCGCGACTGCGGGCTTTGGCTAAATTGCGATAAACAGCTATCTTCCTCTGCTTCGCCCTTCTCTGGTCATTCCTGACTGACGCGCTTGTCGAGAACGATTCAGACTTTGATGATCTATGCTACTCGAGCGAGTTCGATTAATTGAGTGACTAATATTACTCGACTGATTACGGCTCGGTTGGCTGTGGCTAGTTTGATTTCGACTCGGTTGAATCGAGGTTGATGGCCGCGTACTTGTAACAGGACGAGTATTATTGGCGGGACGGGTATTACTCGCCGGACGAGTAGTGCTAGATGGCCGTGTCGAAGGAAAACTACTACTATTGCCCTTTGACGGTTTATTTACATTGCTAGGTTTAGACCCTTGAGCTTTTGATGGCACATTATTCCACTTACCATCGCTACGATTTTCCCACTTGCCTTTATTATCACGGGCAACATTACCGTGCTTATCGGCAAACACATCATTAGTGCGCTTTTTATTTACCTTCGCTTTATTAAAATGCTTATTGGCTACACTTGGGCTGGCTAAGCGTTTACGATTCGCCTCGCGATGGTAAAGGTTATTGGGTCTAGCGCGATTATTAGCTAATTTGTTCGAACGCATATGATTATGCATTTTAGTGCGATTACCGACACTGATACTGTTACCAATATTGATACGACCGGTATTGATCACCACTGGTCGTCTATAGCCACCGCCATAATAGCCACCACAGCATGGGCGACGATAACCATAACCGCCTCCCCATACCACACCAGCATTGAAAAAGCCGTTGCTCCAGCTCACGCCAACATTCCAACCTGTCCACGGATTATAACCAACATGTAATCCCCAGGTCGGTGGGCGAGGATAATAATAACGGCCTCGATACGGTGGGTAATACCAGCCGGTACCGTAAATTGGCACCCCATAATAAGGGTATGACCACATATAACCCGGCGTATAACCTACGTAAACCACTTCAGGGGTTGAATCATAAACCTGCACGTAAGTGGTGTTATAAACCGGCGAACTTGCGGGTATCTTGGCAATTTCTTCATCAGGAATATTATCAGCAACAATCCACGGGCCTTTGGCAGTTTTTGAGGTAAACCACACCCCATTATCAACAGCGTAATAAGCTTGATTTATCAACAATACTTGTGTGGCGGTATTAACAGCATAGGAGACTGATGTTCCTGTTACCGCTTCAAATTTAGGCTCGCCATCGTATTCAACCTCCAGTGTGGCTTCATCACGCTTAATCGCTGCAGTTTGCGGGATTTGCGCATCTAGCACTGCTTGATTGGCTTCATCAGTGCCTGCAACTGAGACACGTAAGCCACCAATATCAGATTCGGGAGGGATATCGTTAAAGCTTTCAGGCAGTTTGTCAGCCCTAACAAACTGCCAAGGTCCGGCCTGCTTTTTAGATTTAAACCAACGCCCAGATAAAAGCACATACATATCGCCAGAGGAGGTCTCTCTTACCCATGGGGTTTCGGTATTGGTGACATAAAGTAACTTACCATCAATCAGGCTTTGCCAATTGGGTGAGCCATCAGTGGCCACTAACTCAGTCGGTTCATTAGTGGTAATAATCTGCGGCGCATTGACGGTGCTTTTAGCGGCTTCATCCTCGGTATTCACCATGCTGACCAAATCTTCAGGAGGATACAATGTGACTTGCCATGGCCCCATAGGATCATCTGCCACATACCAAAAGGTACCACTGCTTAAATACAGCTTGTTCGTTTGCGTATTACGGGCAACGGCAAAAGGGGTATTTAACACTCGCTCATAGGGACTATTTTCAATTTCACTAAATTGTGGCTCACCATCATAGGACAGCAACACGCTCAAGTTATTACTGAAGACGATTTCTGGCGCATCGTTGTTAATATTATCTAAGCTGCGTTTTACCTGCTCAGCATTTTCAAGGCTGGCTGATAAGCGCTCCATGGAAATTTCGAAGCTAGTTGTCGCTAGCGCTTCTGAGACTGTATCGGTGAACGTTTGCTGGTCTTCGGCAGTGGATGATGGCCAGCGCACTTCGGTCACTTCAATATTACGCACCAAAGCAACATCGTCATCAGTATCGATTCTAGCGCTAAACCAAAAAGCGCCAAATACAGGGTCGTCTTGACCTTCCACTTCAAATGACATCGCAGCGCGGCTCATCAAGATATTACCATCTAACGATTCTGGCTGCGGCTGATAAACCACTAAGGTGCCGAGTTTCGTTTCAACATCTTGCGGCCATTCAATTGCTACTGCCGAAAAGGGTAATAGCAACAATGCTATCCATACAGTTAGCACTTGCAGCCAGAGACGTTTGATATTGGTTATCATCATGAGTCCTTATTTTGCAATCATTTACTATTAATCATGCGCGACTAATAATTAAAAGCGTGTATTTAAGTATATGTAGTAAAATCCATTTATTGCCAATTTGGTCATGATTAACAAGTTAGCATCTATTTGTTCATTTAATATACCGACAAACACATTGAATTTGTAAAATAGATTGTAGAAAAATCAAACAGCCACTTTGCTAAATATCCATCCACCCTGCCGTTTTATGAATATGCAAAGATCAAAAAAGCCCTTACTGGAAACCAGTAAGGGCTTTTTACTAACTGTTATTTACTACTATAAAAGCGGTCTATAAAGACGTCTTATAGTGAGTAGTAAAGTTCAAATTCAACTGGGTGAGTAGTACGTGCAACACGCTCTGCTTCACCTTGCTTGATAGCAATATATGAATCGATAAAGTCATTAGTGAATACTTCACCTTTAACTAAGAACTCACGGTCCGCATCTAAGCTTGCAAGTGCATCTTCTAGTGAAGTCGCAACTTGTGGGATCTCAGCCGCTTCTTCTGCTGGTAAGTCGTATAAATCTTTATCCATAGCTTCACCTGGGTGAATCTTGTTTTGGATACCGTCTAGACCTGCCATTAATAGCGCAGCAAAACCTAAATATGGGTTTGCATGTGGATCAGGGAAACGTGTTTCAATACGACGACCTTTAGGGCTTGGTACCACTGGGATACGGATAGAAGCACTACGGTTACGTGCAGAGTATGCAAGCATGACAGGCGCTTCGAAATGTGGCACAAGACGCTTGTAAGAGTTTGTGCTTGGGTTAGTAAATGCATTCAACGCTTTAGCATGCTTGATGATGCCACCAATGTAGTAAAGAGCAGTTTCACTTAAACCAGCGTACTTGTCGCCTGCGAATAAGTTAACGCCATCTTTAGCTAAAGATTGGTGAACGTGCATACCACTACCGTTATCGCCCATTACTGGCTTAGGCATAAATGTCGCTGTTTTACCGTATGCGTGTGCCATGTTATGCACAACATACTTAAGGATCTGAACTTCATCAGCTTTAGCAGTTAGCGTGTTAAAGCGTGTCGCGATTTCGTTTTGACCGGCTGTAGCAACTTCATGGTGATGCGCTTCAACAACTTGACCCATTTCTTCAAGTACTAAACACATAGCACTACGTAAGTCTTGTGATGAATCAACTGGTGCTACTGGGAAGTAACCACCTTTAACGAATGGACGGTGACCAGTGTTACCATCTTCATAGCCAGTACCTGAGTTCCATGCCGCTTCTTTTGCATCAACTTTAGCAAAACAACCTGACATGTCAGCACCAAACTTAACATCGTCAAATAAGAAGAACTCTGGCTCTGGACCAATTAATACTGTGTCAGCAATACCAGTAGACGTTAAGTATTCTTCAGCTTTTTTAGCAATAGAACGTGGGTCACGGTTGTAACCTGTCATTGTGCCTGGCTCTAAGATGTCACAACGGATTAGTGCAGTTGTTTCTTCTGTGAAAGGGTCAAGAACAAACGTGCTCGCATCTGGCATAAGTACCATGTCAGATTCGTTAATGCCTTTCCAACCCGTAATAGACGAACCATCGAACATTTTGCCGTCTTCAAAAAAATCTTCATCAACCTGATGAGATGGGATAGAAACGTGTTGTTCTTTACCTCTGGTATCGGTAAAGCGTAAATCAACAAACTTAACTTCCAATTCTTTAAGTTGCGTTAAAACAGATTCAGCTGACATTCTTAAGCCTCCGGTAGAGTAAGGGTATTCCCTTTTATAATTCAAGTTCACCACTATACTACGACATTAAAGACGCGTATGTGTCGAAATATCACATAATTGACAATCTTAAAGCTATTACCATGCCAACTGAATAAGTATATGATTTTTATATATTTGACTTAATAGCCAATTATCGAAAACACAATTTTGCATCATTTTAGTGCAAGCGCACGCACTATTATGGTTCAACTTCTATTTTGGTGCGCGGCTAAAAACACTGCGCTGATTGTTTGTCACATTTCTGAATCGTTACTATTATATGATGCTATAAATGCCAAAATTGATGGTTATTTTTTAGCTAATCACAAAGTGTACAAAAATAATCCTATCCGCAAAGCGTCTCGTGGAGTAGAATGGCACGCTTTTTTATGGTGGCTAAACTTAATGCCGCTATAAACTCCTATTTATTTGTTTGATGGTATAGAGGTTTTATCCGTGTTAGAGAATTTACGTAACATCGCCATTATTGCTCACGTCGACCATGGCAAAACGACCTTGGTAGACAAGCTTTTGGCACAGTCAGGCACCCTTGAAAGTCGAGGCGAAGCCGCAGAACGTGTAATGGATTCTAACGATCTTGAAAAAGAACGTGGTATCACCATTTTGGCTAAAAATACCGCCATCAAATGGAACGACTACCGTATTAATATCGTAGACACTCCTGGTCACGCCGATTTCGGTGGTGAAGTTGAACGTGTTCTATCTATGGTAGATTCAGTATTACTTTTAGTTGATGCAGTTGATGGCCCAATGCCACAAACTCGCTTCGTAACTAAAAAAGCGTTTGCTCAAGGCCTTAAGCCAATTGTTGTAATCAACAAGATTGACCGTCCAGGCGCTCGTCCTGATTGGGTTATTGACCAAGTATTCGATTTATTCGACAACTTAGGTGCAACTGACGAACAGTTAGATTTCCCTATCGTTTATGCTTCTGCATTAAATGGTTTCGCGACCCTTGATCCAGACGAAACTAGCGAAGACATGACACCTTTATTCCAAGCAATTGTTGAAAAGGTTTCTTTCCCTGATGCTGATGCTGAAGGTGAATGTCAAATGCAAATTTCTCAAATCGATTACAACTCATACGTAGGTGTTATCGGTATTGGTCGTGTTAAACGTGGTAGCGTTAAGCCTAACCAACAAGTAACTATTGTTGGTGCAGACGGTAAGACACGTAACGGTAAAGTTGGCCAAGTATTAGGTTACATGGGTCTTGACCGTCACGAAGTTGCTGAAGCTAACGCTGGCGACATCGTTGCAATTACCGGTCTTGGTGAGCTAAAAATTTCTGACACTATTTGTGCTCCAGGCGCTGTTGAAGCCTTGCCTGCTCTTTCTGTTGACGAACCAACGCTAACCATGACTTTCCAAGTAAACACTTCTCCGTTTGCTGGTAAAGAAGGTAAGTATGTTACTTCACGTAATATCCTTGAGCGTTTAGAGCAAGAGCTAATTCATAACGTTGCATTACGTGTTGAAGAAACTGAATCTCCAGATCGTTTCCGTGTTTCAGGCCGTGGTGAATTACACTTAGGTATCCTAATTGAAAACATGCGTCGTGAAGGTTACGAGCTAGCGGTATCACGTCCAGAAGTAATCGTTAAAGAAATTGACGGTGAAATGTGCGAGCCATTTGAAACCTTAACCGTTGATGTTGAAGAAGAACATCAAGGTGCTGTAATTGAAAAATTAGGTACACGTAAAGGTGACATGAAAGACATGCAGCTAGACGGTAAAGGTCGTGTACGTATCGACTTTATCATTCCTAGCCGTGGCTTAATCGGTTTCCAAACTGAATTCATGACAGCGACTTCTGGTACTGGTCTTATCTACCATTCATTCGACCATTACGGTCCAGTGAAAGGCGGTGACATTGGTCAACGTGCTCGTGGTGTATTGATTTCAAACGCTACTGGTAAAGCACTGACTTTCGCATTGTTCGGTTTACAAGAACGTGGTCGTCTATTCATCGGCCATGCTGCTGAAGTATATGAAGGTCAAGTTGTTGGTTTACACGCTCGTGCAAACGATTTAACAGTTAACTGTTTGAAAGGTAAGCAACTTACAAACATGCGTGCATCAGGTACTGATGAAGCACAAGTGTTAACTCCGCATATCGAAATGACCCTTGAGCAAGCGCTTGAGTTCATCGATGATGACGAATTAGTAGAAGTAACTCCTGAGAACATCCGTGTTCGTAAGCGTTACTTAACTGAAAACGAGCGTAAGCGTCATAACCGTAGCGCTAAGTAATCGTTTTGATTAGTTAACGATTTCAAATTTTGAGAACCAAAAAACCCGCTTATGGCGGGTTTTTTATTGGCTAAATATACTTAGCCGCAAAACAGCACATGACTTAATTTCACTTTTAACTCACTTAAATCGACTATATATTTTCTCTCAATAATTAATCAACAGAGAATAATATGACCGTCATTAATCACGTTAACGTAGCCAAGCAAGCCAATGTTTATTTTGAAGGTAAAGTCATCAGTCGTACCATTCATTTTAATGACGGAAGCCAGCAGACTCTCGGAGTAGTGTTGCCGGGCGAATACAGCTTTGACACTGCTGTCGCTGAAATCATGAATGTGACTTCAGGTTCATTTGAGGTGCTATTACCCAACAAGAGTGAATGGCAAACCGTTCCAGCAGGTCAACTGTTTACACTTGATGCGAAAGTCACCTTTAAAATTCGTACCCATGAAATTAGCGAATATTGCTGCGAGTACAAGTAATTAGCCTATGTTAATCAGCAGTTAATACTGATCTTTAATTCAAAAGAGGCTAATATTATAAAGTTTAAAGCTGAAGGTGAAGGAACCCCAAATGCGTTTAACCTTATTAATAACTCTTATTTTATGCAGTGTTATCTTTTCTATCAGTCATGCCACCGTGTATCGCTGGGTTGATGAACAAGGAAATGTACATTACAGCGACCAACCACGAGAAAATGCTGAACAAGTAGAATTGAGTGAAAATACCCAAAACAGTGTTGCTGCGCCCACCGTCATAGAAACAGACAGCAGCCCAAAAGAAGCTAAACCAGTAGAGTATCGGGTACGTATTGTTAATCCGACCCAAGAAGAAACCATTCGCAATAACAATGGCAACTTTACTGTGGTTGCCAGTGCTGCACCAGAATTACCCAGTGGCTTTTTAATGGCGCTGTATATCGACGACTTACTTTATGGTCAGCCGCAATCAAGCAGTATTTTTAATGTTACCGAAGTGAATCGCGGTGAACATAATCTCGTGGTTAAAGTTTTGACCCAAAACGGCAAAGTCCTTGCATCAAGTTCTCCAAGAAAGATATTTCTACACCAAGCATCTGTTTTCTCAATCGCAAAGCCTCGACCTTTGCCAAGTAAAAAGTGATATATATCAAAAAGATAAATATTATGAATTTGAGATTGTTTTAACAAGTTGCCAGTGTAGAACAAGTTGCGCATCGCACCATATTGGTGCAACATAGTAGTGCAACTCTACTTTGCAGGACACTTGATGGACATGAACAATCTGCTGAATCATTTGGTTACCGCTGTATTCGTTATCGATAACGAATTACGGCCGCGTTATGCCAATGCTGCAGCTGAACAACTTCTTGGTATTGGCAGCAATAAATTACTAGAGCAGCGTTTACCTGAGCTATATCAGTTCATGGGCGTTGAAGCCGAGCTCCTCCAAGACTCAGTTAACGCAAATCAAGGGATCACCGTCAACACTGCGGCGTTAATTACTCTTGATGGCGTACACCACATCATCGATATCACCCTGATACCGATGGAAAGTGAAGACAACATCAGCCTGCTAGAACTACGTCAAGTTGATCAACAACATCGTATTCATCAACAACTTAATTTAGATGCTCAGCAACAGGCGGCACAATTTTTAGTGCGTAACCTCGCCCATGAAATTAAAAACCCATTAGGTGGCTTAAGAGGCGCGGCGCAACTATTATCTCGGGAACTAGAAGACCCAAGCCTTAAAGAATTTACCGATCTGATTATTGAGCAAGCCGATAGACTACGAAATTTAGTTGATAAACTATTGGGCCCTCAGCGCCCGACTCAACATGAAACCCACAATATTCATCAAATAGTTCAAAAAGTGCTGCGCTTAGTCGAGCTAACCCTACCAAGCAATATCCGCTTGGAGCGAGATTATGACCCTTCAATCCCCGATATGGACATGGATGCTGATCAATTACAGCAAGCGGTGCTCAATGTGGTGCAAAATGCCGCGCAAGCATTAGATCCTAATGGCGGAGAAATACTCATCCGCACTCGCACCCAGCATCAAGTCACCATAGGCACTAAGCGTTTTAAGCTGGTACTGGCATTGTCGATTATCGATAACGGCCCAGGGATCCCTGCAGACCTATTAGATACCTTGTTTTATCCCATGGTCACCGGCCGTGAGGAGGGCTCAGGATTAGGATTATCCATCGCCCATAATATTGCACGATTACATGGAGGTCGGATTGATTGTATATCGGCACCAGGACAAACAGAATTTACGATTATTTTGCCATTACAATAATTTGCCAATGATGGCTCAAGAGGAAGTGATATGAACATAAGCGAACAAGTTTGGATCCTTGATGACGACAGCTCGATTCGCTGGGTTTTAGAAAGAGCCTTAGCGGGAGCTAAACTGACAACGGCAAGTTTTGCCGCTGCAGAGTCGTTATGGCAAGCCTTAGAAATATCTCAGCCTATTGTCATCGTATCTGATATCCGTATGCCGGGTACCGATGGCTTAACCTTGCTTGATCGCTTGCAAATGCACTATCCGCATATTCCGGTGATCATCATGACGGCTCATTCGGATCTGGATAGTGCCGTCAGTGCCTATCAAGCAGGGGCATTTGAATATTTGCCAAAGCCTTTTGATATTGATGAAGCCATTGCGCTGGTAGAGCGCGCACTGACCCATGCAACAGAGCAAGTACCGCCGCCTGTAGCTGAGCCAGAAAAGCTTAAAACACCAGAAATTATTGGTGAAGCGCCTTCAATGCAGGAGGTGTTTCGCGCTATTGGCCGTTTATCTCGCTCATCAATTAGTGTGCTTATTAACGGTCAGTCTGGTACCGGTAAAGAGTTAGTTGCTGGGGCGCTGCATAAACATAGCCCCCGTAAAGAAAACCCTTTTATTGCCCTTAACATGGCAGCAATCCCCAAAGATTTGATTGAATCTGAATTATTTGGTCATGAAAAAGGTGCCTTCACCGGTGCCGCTAATGTGCGCCAAGGGCGCTTTGAGCAAGCCAATGGCGGCACACTATTCTTAGATGAAATTGGTGATATGCCATTAGATGTGCAAACCCGTCTATTGCGGGTATTGGCTGATGGGCAATTTTATCGGGTTGGTGGTCACTTTGCCGTGCAAGTTGATGTACGTATTATTGCCGCAACCCACCAAGACTTAGAATTATTGGTGCAAAAAGGCGATTTCCGTGAAGATTTATTTCATCGTCTCAATGTTATAAGAGTACATTTACCACCGCTTTCTCAGCGCCGTGAGGATATTACTCAGTTAGCAAGCCATTTCCTTGCCACTGCCGCCAAAGAAATCGGCGTTGAGCCTAAAATCCTCACTAAAGAAACCGCTAAAAAACTTGAGCAACTGCCGTGGCCGGGTAATGTGCGTCAGCTTGAAAATACCTGCCGCTGGTTAACAGTGATGGCATCGGGGCAAGAAATCCTGCCTCAGGATTTACCGCCTGAGCTGCTAAAAGATCCCATCAGTGCCAGCGAGCGTGTTAATGGTGTTTCTGATTGGCAAATGGCGCTGACCCAATGGATTGATGAAAAGCTCTCTGCCGGTGAAAGTGATTTATTAACTGAAGTGCAACCTGCCTTTGAGCGAATTTTACTTGAAACCGCACTAAAGCATACTCAAGGCCATAAACAAGAAGCCGCTAAACGTTTAGGCTGGGGGCGTAATACCCTCACCCGCAAGCTAAAAGAGCTTGAAATGGATTAAAGTCCTGCTTATTTCAGCCTAAAAGGAGTCCTATTTCGATAATGAAATGACTCCTTTTTTATGACTATATTGATTTAGTTTTGTAGTTTAAGCACTATTAACTCAGAGTATAAGCATTATTCAGAGCTTCGAATATGGAGCGAGTAACAACCCTCAATTACCACAAACACATGAGCTGTAAAGCCGCGAAGTATATCGCTCAACATAACTGCAAGGACTGAAAATGGCCGCAAAAAGCATTATTGTCATGGGCGTATGTGCCAGCGGAAAAAGTAGCATTGCTGCGCGCTTAGCTGCTGTTATCAAGGCTAAGTTTATTGACGGTGACGATCTACATCCTAAAGCCAATATCATCAAAATGGCCAAGGGCGAAGCGCTCAATGATACCGACCGCGCCCCTTGGCTTGAGCGCATAAGGGATGCTGCATTTAGCATTGAACAAAAAAACGAAACTGCAGTGATTGTCTGTTCAGCATTAAAACAAAGCTATCGCGAGCAAATACGCGAGGGCAATAATCATGTGGTATTTCTGTATCTTGAAGGCAGTTACCAACTAATTTTAAAAAGAATTCAAGCCCGTCATGGCCATTTTATGAAAGCTGACATGCTTGATAGCCAGTTTGCCACCTTAGAAGATCCAAGCAATGAGCCTGACGTGATCACTGTCAATATTGATAATTCTATTGAAGCCATTGTCCAGCAAGCTTTAAAAGCTTTAACCGAGTTAGAATCAAGTTAATTTCGACCGCAACATTATCAAAACCGAACTCATCACTTGGCTGCAGATGTAAAAAAGCCTTAACTGCATATAACAGTTAAGGCTTTTTATTTGGCTAATATTGCCCTTGATAGCAACAGTATTATTAACTGCGGTATCAACTGCAATTGATGTCATCAGCCATTAAATCGGGTCTTGGTGAATAATCACTTCGGCATCTTCAAACTCTGCCCGTAAGCGATCTTCAGTGCCATCAGTAATTTCGTGGGCTTCAAGTAATAACAGTTGCCCATTTAATTCAATATGAAATTGAATGAAGGTGGTTTTACCGGCCTGACGCGTCCGTAAATCATGAATACCATTCACCCGCGGATCCGCGGTGGCAATGGCAACAATCTGCGCCCGAGTCTCTTCATCCAGCTCCCTGTCTAATAACGACTGAACCGAGCGATACGCTAAATCAAATGCTTGATGACCAATGTATAAGGCAATCAATACTGCAAACAAGCCATCAGCCCACCACCAGCCATATTGTGCTAATACCAATGCCAGCAATACTGCACCGTTTAAAAATAAATCTGATTTATAATGCAATGAATCCGCTTCGACTATGGTGCTGTTGGTCTTGGCTAAGGCTTTTTTCTGCAGTATCACCAAGGCAAAAGTCATGACTAAGGCAATAATGGAGACAATGACCCCAAGGCCTGCATGGGCCACTTCTACCGGATTAATTAACCGTTCGCCACCATAAAACATCAACAAAAATGCTGAGCCTAAGATGAAAGCAGATTGGGCAAGTGATGCAAGAGGTTCGGCTTTACCATGACCATATCGATGGTCGTCATCAGCGGGTAAAATGGCATAGCGAATAGCGATGAAATTCACTATGGATGCTAAGGCATCAGCAAAGGAGTCAGTAAGGGAAGCTAACATACTCGCCGACCCTGAATAGAGCCAAGCGAGTAGTTTTATCACGATCAGGATTAATGCTGTTGCCACCGCGGCTCGGCTGGCAAGTTTTACCCAAAAATCGTATTCAGATTCTGCAGTCATAATAGAGAAAACACTAGTAATTAAGCCATTTAGTTAATCTCTATTATAGCGGAGTCTTGGTTTATTTAACGAGAACCTTTACCTTTTACCTTGGTAAAGCGTGATTCAAATTTCTGTTGCTGCTCTTCTGTCAAAATTTGATAGATTTCATTTTGCATTTTGAAGAAATTCATCATTTGTTGTGTTTGCTTCGCCTGCTTAGCAGCAATGATTTGCTCAGCTTGAGACTCATTAAAGTTGGCATCAGTAATTAACGCTAACATGTCTGCTTTATGTGCACTGCGCTCTTGTGCTGAAGGACGCTCGCCTTTTTCAGCTTTGTACTTAGCCATAATCGCTTTAACGTCAGTCTTTTGCGCTTCGGTAAGATCTAAAGAACGTAGCATTTTACGTACGCCTTTATGCATGCTTTTACCGTGATGTTTGCCGCCGTGAGCACGTTCACCTTTTTGGGTTTGCTCAGTTTTAACTGAGGTATCTGCAGGCTCTGCGGCATAAAGTTGACCAGCTAATAATGCTGATGATGCTACTAGAGCTAAAACGCTGCTTTTCATCTTTAATCGTGTTTTCATAATCTCACCTTTTATCTCAAGTTATTGAACCCGCTAAGACCGACGGTTAACCATTTAATCCATCAAATGTAACCAATCAAAAACTCACCTTAGGCTCAAAATCGTTTGTGTTGTCAGCATGAAAATGAACATCGCACTGATAACGGGATCTGGGGTCACCTACATACTGTTTCGTAGGAATGAAACAAGTTTAGCGAATGCAATGTCAATGAGGGTGTTGGCTCAGTAAAAAAATGTAAAGACCATTTTTTAATCAACACACATCTTGTTATTCAATAAAATTGCCCATAATCACGACCTCGATGCAGAGAATGGGAGCAAGCTCACGTATTAAAGGTTTGATCATTTTCATAATGAACAAAGTTACACTTGTAACATCAAAGTTAGCGCTAAGTAGTTAACATTATGAGACATTAGCTTTATAGCGAGTGCGACTTATCAGAGATAATTTAAGCGCATGTGACAAAAGACTGCAGCTAAGAGTGAATGACTGATGTTATGAGTGACTAAATGCGGTAAATGATTGAATTGAGGTTATGGATGAACAAAGTTGTCAGCAATATCATTTTTATTAGTAGTTTATTATTTTCTGTCTGTGGTTTTGCACAAAGTAACGTGACACCCAGTCCTCACGAACCCAATGCCAGTATTTGGGTTAATCAAACCCAAGCCGGCCCCGAGATTAACTTACACTTTTTTTGGTCTGCGACCTGCCCACATTGTAAGGAGGCTCACCCTTTTATAGATGCCTTAGCAGAGCGCTATAGCTGGATTCATTTACAAGATTACCTTATCAGCGAGCCTGGCAGTGTCGACAAACTCATGGCCGTGGGCGAATTAACCGGGGTTGAACCCAAGTCAGTGCCTTATTTCGCCGTCTGTGGCGAAGCCATTACTGGCTACAACAGCCATGATGTCACCGGACGCTATATTCTGCAGCGCCTAGAGGCTTGTTATCAACGAAATGCAGGCAGCTTGCCAAGCAAAGACTTAATGGCTGATTTCTATACCGAAAAAACCACTGCTAGTAGCCCGCTTTTTGAAACCTGTGCTGATGATTCAGATCCAAATAACCCCAGCACTTGTGGGATGAACTTTAGTACGACTACTAGCGAACAAGCAAAGCTCGATTCAACGCCACATATCCAGCCCGTTGATATTCCGTTAATTGGTGCAGTACAACCAGAGCAAATGTCACTTCCTGTGTTGACCTTAGTCCTCGCCGGCGTCGATGCCTTTAACCCTTGTGCCTTCTTCGTATTGCTATTTTTGCTTAGCATTATGGTGAATGCCGGTAGTCGTGGCCGCATGTTATTAGTGGGCGGTATCTTTGTGTTTTTCTCGGGCTTTATTTACTTTATCTTTATGAGCGCGTGGCTAAACTTATTCCAGTTACTTGGCGGTGGTGATGGCGGCTGGATAATTACTAGCGCAGGAGTTATCGCACTGGTGGCGGCAGTAGTGAATATTAAAGATTTCTTTTTTGGTAAAGGCGATGTCAGTTTGTCTATGTCAGTTGAAAACCGCGGCAGCTTAATCAAACGCATGGGCAAATTATCTAAAGCTAGCTCTTTACCAAGCTTAATATTGGGTTCGGCATTACTGGCGATTATGGCCAATGCTTACGAGCTACTCTGCACCGCGGGTTTCCCGATGATTTACACTTCAGTGTTATCAATCTCAGGGGTAGATACCGTGCAGCGCTATTTATACCTCATCGCTTATAACCTTATCTATATCATTCCATTAGCGACGATTGTCATTGTTTTTGCTGCCACATTAGGTAAACGTAAGCTCACTGAAAAAGAAGGTGAAGTACTTAAGTTAATGTCTGGGATCATGATGCTAGGCTTAGGCAGCATGTTGGTCCTTAACCCTATGGCACTGCAAAACGTGGTGTTCTCTGTTGGGTTAATTGCCGGCTCAATTTTACTTACCTATATTGTGGTAAAAATTAAGCGCTATAAGCAAAAAGCCGTCTAATTTTTTATCTGGTAACATTATCAATGCGAGTGCTATTAAGTGGCACTCGCTATTGGCTATTTTGATTAGACTGACCAGCTTAGTTTATTGCTTGTTCCAGCCCATTTATAGCTATCACTAAACAATAACCACAGCTTAGTTGGCCAATATGTAAAAGAGTGCAATGTTGCTAAACTTGGCTATTCATTCGTTATATAGTGAATGCTTATTATTGAGCGAGGATCCCATGAGTCGAATTTTATTAGTCGATGATGACGCAGGTTTATCAGAGTTATTAGCCCAGCTTTTAGAGCTAGAAGGCTTTGAATTAACTCAAGCATTTGATGGTCAGCAAGGGCTAGACTTTGCGCAGAATCAAGATTTTGATTTAATCTTATTAGACGTCATGCTGCCAAAACTCAATGGTTTTGAAGTGCTGCGCGCCCTGCGCACCCAAAAGCAAACTCCAGTGCTGATGCTTACCGCCAGAGGCGATGAAATTGACCGAGTAGTAGGGTTAGAAATTGGCGCTGATGACTACCTGCCAAAACCGTTTAACGATCGTGAATTAGTGGCCCGTATACGCGCTATTTTACGCCGTTCTAGCCTCACTCAAGCAGATGCAGGCGCCCAAGATACCATTAGCTTTGGTGATTTAAGCTTAGATCAAGCCAGACAAGAGCTGTACTGTAATGATCAGCTTATTATTCTTACCGGCACTGAATTCTCATTGCTTCATAGCTTGATCACTCAAGCAGGCGATTTGGTCACTAAAGAGCAGCTCAGTGAAACCGTTTTGGGTAAAAAACTGATGCCATTTGACCGCAGTTTAGACATGCATTTATCCAATCTGCGCAAAAAATTACCTGAACGTCACGATGGTCGCCCTCGAGTAAAAACCATCCGTGGTAAAGGCTATATCTGGATCCCATAATGATTAAGCTATCTTCGTTAAATCGTTTATTTGTCAAATTACTGCTGGGCTTTTGGCTTGGCAGCTCTTTAATTATTGGCTTTGTGGCTGTACTGCCTTTATTGCAGCAAAACCACGACAAACAGCCAATGACAGCCAAGCAGCAACAGCTACTTAAACGCACAGCTAAACCATTTATTGAAGATCCTAAATTACTCGAAGATCACAAAGCTTTAAAACGCTTGCATCGCCATCGCAGTCCAAATGGCAAAATGATTAAGTTCTATATCACCAATGACCAAGACCTTGTGATTAATAGCAGGCAAGTCCCTAGAACCTTTAGAGAGTTCTTGCTGATTAGTGAAGAGTTTAACGCGCCAATGAGCCATCAGTTCCGTGATGAATTGATTTTTGGACCTTACACTTTTACTGCTGGGGAACAAGAATATCGCATCTACAGTCGCGTACCAGATAACCACCCTAGACCTTGGTTCTTTTTCTTTAATGACCATAAATTATTAACCACTATTATCGCCATGATCTTATCTGGCATATTATGTGGCTTTTTAGCATGGTATTTAGGCAAACCACTTCGCTCACTCAAGCATAGCTCTAACGCTCTTGCTAGCGGCGATTTAAGCGCTCGAGTCGATGACAGTATTGCCGCCAGAGGCGATGAAATGGGCGAGTTAGCACAAGCATTCAATACCATGGCGCAATCCATTGAAACCATGATGCATAACCAGCAGCGCCTAATGGGTGATATCTCCCATGAACTGCGTACCCCCTTGACGCGCTTACAACTCTCTTTAGCGCTGGCTCGCAAAAAACAACAAAGCAGCGTCGAGATTGAGCGCATTGGCTATGAAGCTGAGCAGCTAGAAGCTTTGATTGCAGAATTGCTGACCTTATCGCGAGTGACCATCAGTAATACTGAAAATAAAGTCCACTTAGAACTTGCCGAGTCTCTCAGTCAAATTCTTGATGATGCTGAATTTGAAGCCGAGCAACAACAGAAAAGATTACTCATTGATATACCAGAAAACATTAGCCTAGATCACTACCCCAAAGCGCTTTCTCGGGCGATTGAAAATGTACTGCGTAATGGCATTCGCTATGCCAATAGTGACATTTCAATCACTGCAATAAAGCAACACCAACAGGTCGTCATTACCATTAAAGACGATGGTCCTGGTATTGAAGACGTTGAGTTAGAGAAAATATTTAAGCCTTTTTATCGCCCTGATAGTTCAAGAGACAGAGAATCAGGTGGTTGGGGCTTAGGTCTGGCGATTACCCAAGCCGCCATCAAGCTCAATAAAGGCGAGATACATGCCAGCAATATTGCCCCCCATGGGCTCAAGGTGGTGATTAGCCTGCCTGAGCGGATCTGCCGTTCGAATTGAACATTGTGAATTGATTACCACCAGCAGCTGGTTTTGCGTATAATTCCCAGCTCAATCAATGAAGGTAGCTATCCATGTTCCATATTGCGCTTTATGAACCAGAAATTGCCCCTAATACCGGTAACATTATCCGTCTTTGTGCCAATAATGGCGCTAAGCTACATTTAATAGAGCCATTAGGTTTTGATTTAGAAGAGAAAAAACTTCGACGCGCCGGCTTAGATTACTCAGACTTAACCAATATCACCCGTCATAAAGATTTTGCAGCCTTCCTTGACGTCATGGCAGGTAAACGTATTATGGCCTGCACCACCAAAGGTAGTCGTCCTCATACTGAGCTGTCGTTCGCTGCTGATGATGTATTGTTATTTGGGCCCGAAACCCGTGGCTTACCTATGGATGTCATTGAGTCGATTCCCACTGAGCAGCGCTTACGTATTCCGATGACGGCTAACAGTCGCAGCTTGAACCTGTCTAACTCAGTGGCGATTATTAGCTATGAGGCTTGGCGTCAATTGGACTTTGCTGGCGCCAGCTAGGTTTTAGGTTTTAGGTTTTAACCACGGTAAGTTTCAAACATCAATCTGGCTTAAGTGGTTCAGACTAAGTGGTTCATCCCAATCACATAATGCAGCCAACAAAAAGCCTCGCAATAATGCGAGGCTTGTTTATTTAACCTGTTCCGCGCTGAGATAGCTTATTGGCCAAAGCCCACATCGGTAATATTAACCTTAGTAACCTCACCATACTCTTTGGCAATATCGGCAATCTGAGCCGCGTTACCAACAAGCACATACTGCAAATTGTCTTTTGGAAAGTAACGGTTAATGAGACGCTGGGTTTCGGCTAATGTCAGCCCATCGACCTTGGCTTGAAACTCATTAATAAATGCATCATCAAAGTTATAGATATACATATCAGCCAGTAACTCGCCCAGTTGGCCACCGGTTTCAAACTTAGGAGGGTACTGACCTTTGACATAAGCTTTGGCTGAATCTAGGGTTTGTTGATCAATGCCTTGCTCCCATAAACGGCCATAGGTTTTTAAAGCTAAATCCATGGCTTCTTTGGTGGTGCTGGTTTTAGTAAAGGTGCTGATAGAGAACACCCCTGCAGCAGAATAGGCACTAAAGCCAGAACGCGCCCCATAAGTGAGCCCGGCGTTAACCCGTAACTCATCATTAAGCCATGAGGTAAAACGGCCCCCTAAAATGGTATTGACTACCGTTAGCCCCACATAATCAGGGTTATCGCGCTTAATCCCCAAACCGCCAATAACAAAAGTGGTTTCAATGGCATCGGGTTTATCAACTAATAACACCTTACTGGCAGTTAATGGCGCTAGCCCTTGTGTTAAATCAGGCTGCACCGCAGTGTCAGTGTTTTTCCAGCCGCCAAATGCCGTTGACAGCTTGGCTTTCATGGTTGCGATATCAAAGTCACCCACCACATTAATGGCGGTATTTTTTGGCTGAAAATAACTTTGATGAAAGGCCCGTAGCTGAGTGACATTAATATCAGCTAATGACTTACTGTTGCCTGATATCGGATTGGCGTAAGGATGCTCACCAAATATCAACTTATTGTAGTAACGACCGATTACCGCCCGTGGGCTTTCTTTCGCTTGTGACAAGCCAACAATTTCGCGCTGTCTGAGTTTTTCAAATTCACTATGGTCAAAGTCAGGGCTTATGAGCACTGGCTGGATAATATCGAGCATGGTATCAAGATCTTTACTCATAAAATCCGCTTCCAGCATCATGCTTTCACGCCCTGACGCTGTAGATAAGCTTGCACCGAGAAAGTCCACCATCTGCTCAATTTCAGCTTTGCTTTTAACACCGGCGCCCAGTAATAAACTTTTCATTGTCATATACGACACCCCAGATGTGGTGTCGTTTACCGCCCCTGCGCGCACAACGGCATTAAAGTTAATTATCGGTACTTCTTGTTGCACCATCAAATTAACCAATAAGCCATTTTTAAGGGTAATGGATTGATATTGCGGCATACTGAAACTGCCAGTATCGAGGGGCTTGCTTGACTCAGTCGTGGCTTTGCAGCCCGCCAACCCCACACCACAAGCAAGCGCTATGGCTGATACCGTTAAGGCGCTGGTCTTTTTAAGCTTTATCAATGACATCATTAGTCAGCTCCCTCTGTGGCGGCTAACACACCCACGGTGCGATTGGCCTTACGTAAATAGGTTTGCGCAACACGCTGAATATCAGCAACGGTTACCTTATTGTAGGCTGCAGGCGCACTAAATAGTTTGTCATAACTGCCAAAATACAGCTCATAACGACCTAAAGTATTAGCGCGGCCATTGATGGTTTGCATGGTGCGATAAAAATCCATTAGCTTGATGTTTTTCACTTTTTCAAGCTCTTGCTCGCTAACGCCTTCAAGGGCAATACGGTTTATCTCGGCAATCATTGAGGCTTCTAATTGCAATGCATCAATCCCTGCATTGGCGACCCCAAGAAAGTAAAACAGATTAGGGTCAAATGACATCGGCAAATATGACATCACATCGGAGGCCAGTTGCTTATCCACCAAGCCTTGATAAAGCCGTGAGCTATTACCTTCACTGAAAATAGTGCTGAGTATATCTAGCGCATAATAATCGGCATGTTTCGTGGATGGCACATGATACGCCAGCAGCACATTAGGGGTAGTGACAGAGGCTTTTTCAACAAATACTCGGCGCTCACCTTTTTGCAGCGGCTCTACAGTGCGAACGGCTAATGGCGCGGGCTGGGCGGCAATGACGCCAAAATATTGCTTCGCTAGACGCTTCACCTCCGCGGTTTTAACATCACCTGCGATCACCACCACAGCATTGTTGGGCGCATAGTAAGTCTTATGGTATTGCTGTAAATCCGCTAGCGACCAGGCGGCAATATCTGACTCATGGCCAATCACAGGCCAGCTATAAGGGTGAGCTCTAAACGCTGCACCTTTTACTTCTTGTTGCAAGGTGCGCCAGTTGGAGTTTTCAAGCCCTGTGGTGCGCTCTGATTGCACCACACCACGCTCGCTTTCTACCATCTGCGAATTAATATCTAAGTTAGCGATGCGATCAGCTTCGAGATCAAAAATGGTTTCTAACGCATTGGCAGGAAACCAATTGGTGTATACCGTGGTGTCTTCAGTGGTATAAGCATTATTAGCGCCACCCGCGGCTTCCATGGTGCGGTCAAACATTTTAGGGCCATACTTTTTTGAGCCGTTAAACATCATGTGCTCGAAAAAATGCGAGATCCCAGTAATGCCCGGTGCCTCATTACGAGAACCCACTTTCCAAAACAAATACATGTTGGCATTGGGTATGCTGCTATCTTCTAGCACCATAATTTTCATGCCATTATCCAGAGTAAAGCTATTGATATCCTCGACTGTGGTGGCCATCGCCGCGGTACTCACCCAGCAACTGAGTAATACCCATAACGCGCTGATGTTGCGATTCATAATGGTTTCCTTGTAAGTCATTGCAATGAACAACAGGCCTGCTACAACCCGTTGTTAGTATTTTTATCGCTTAATTCACCGCGCCTAGCGCAGTTAATGCCAGCTGAGTCATGGTTTCAACGCCCACTTTTAAGGCTTTTTCATCAACAAAAAATGCTGGCGAATGATTACTGGCGACAGTGGCAGGATCTGTGCCTGCTGGCGTCACCCCTAAAAAGTAAAACAGCCCCGGCGTTTCAAGCGCATAGTAGGAGAAGTCCTCAGCGCCGGTGATAAGCCCTGGCTCAATGAGATTATCATCGCCCACAACCTCACGAATAACCGGACGCATTTTTGCGACTAACTCAGGGTTATTAACCGTAACTGGATAACCTGCATCAATCTCTGTGGTGGCAGTGGCGCCGAGGGTTTGAGCAGAAAGCGTCGCGATTTCAGCTAGTTTTACTTTAATGTCGGCGCGCATATCTTGATCAAAGGTTCGGATAGTACCAATCAACTCAACTTCATCAGGAATGATGTTCGAGCGTATACCGCCATTAATGGCGCCAAAACTCACCACTGCCGGTGCTTTAGTCACATCAACGCGGCGACTAATAATGGTTTGTACGCTATTAATTATTTGCGCAGAAGCCACAATCGGGTCAACCCCGCCCCAAGGACGAGAACCATGGGTTTGGCGACCCTTTACCGTAATAGTAAATGAATCTTCTGAAGCCATCGCAGGGCCTGCTCGCAAACCAATCATCCCTGTGGGCATACTTGAGGTTACGTGCATACCAAACACTTGATCAGGTTTGCGGCTAGCAAATAAGCCTTCTTTAAGCATTAACTCTGCGCCGCCTTCTTCACCCGCTGGCGCGCCTTCTTCTGCGGGCTGAAAGATAAACATCACATCGCCAGCGAGGCTGTCTTTAGACTTGACCAGATTCTCTGCCACGCCCATTAACATCGCCACATGAGTGTCATGACCACAGGCATGCATCACGCCGACTTTTTGGCCACGATAAGTATCAGTGGCTTTGGAGGCAAAAGGTAAATCAACCTCTTCTGTGACTGGCAACGCATCCATATCTGCGCGAATGCCGATTAGCGGCCCAGACTTTGCGCCTTTTAATATCGCCACTACACCAGTGTGCGCAATGCCGGTTTGTACTTCTAAGCCTAAAGACTCAAGGTGTTTGGCAATCACTTTACTGGTTCTAAACTCGCGGTTAGACAGTTCAGGGTGCTGATGTAAGTCACGGCGCCACTCCAACACCTTAGCTTCAACATCGCTTGCAAGTTGTGCTGCGTTAGGGGTTTGAGCCATTATCGAACCAGAAAAAGTGCCAGAGGCAACCGCAAGGCAAGCAGCAAGTATCGTTAAGCGCATAAATCATCCATGTTTTTATCATTTTTGTAGTATTTCAATCTACAGCGTATCCCTTGAATTGTTAAATATTTTGTTATCCAAAGCACATTTGAAATTGTGTCGATTTATGTAGAGTGGCTCAATAAACACTATGGTTGATGACATTGTGTTGATAATCTATGGCCACTATTAAATTTAAATCGAGAGTCCAAGCCCATGAAAATCACCTTTGAGCAATTAACCGCAGCCGGTGCTAGTAACTCATTGGAGATTGAACAGTGGTTAATTGAAGATCGCCAATCCTGGGGAGTATTCAGCGCCCACAGTGATATTGGCGCCATGCTCGGTGACTTATTAGCAGATGTACCTGTGGGCGTTGGCTCTGACACATCAAATACATCAAGCATTGAGGTCACCGCAGGTTCGATACATAAAACCTCAGGCCGAGTTGCTCAGGTCTCACTCGCTGAGCAACAAAGGTTATTAGCACTTGAACTCGCCAATGATGACAGTGACTTTTTAGATTATGCCGATAAAGGCACTACGGTCGCGGGATTAATTTTTGCCCATTGCCATAAGCAAACATTAACCGACAAACTGCTTGAGGAGCTTGATTTAGTTCAGCTGCAACAGCGCGGGTTTCGTGAACTTTCAACGGGCGAAACCCGTCGCGTGATGCTAGCCATTGCCCTTGCTAGCGAGCCGGATTTTTTAGTGTTAGATAATCCCTATTCAGGGCTCGACATTAGCCATCGTCAAAGCTTAACGGCTTATCTAAGTCAGCTTGATATTCAAATGATGGTGATATTTTCTCGCGAGGAAGATATGCCCACATGGATAGATCAGATTGCTATATTCAGCCACAGCAAACTTGATAGCATCATGGATAAAGCCAGCTGGGAGCAACACCCTGTTATAAGCCAAATTACCGCCCAATCTAAAGTCCAAAGCGAGCAGATGCTGGCTATCATGCAGCGCCACCGCCATCAAAGCCCATTTGATAACCCCATCTTTGAACTTAAAAATGGCAAGGTGGCTTACAGTGATAAAACCATTTTTACTGAGGTTAATTGGCGCATTGATAAAGGCCAACACTGGCAGGTAAAAGGGCCCAATGGCTGTGGTAAAAGTACCTTGTTAGGGCTTATTTTTGGCGACCACCCACAATGCTACAGCAATGATATTCATATCTTTGGTAAGCAACGTGGCACTGGAGAAAGTATTTGGGAAATAAAGCAGCATATCGGCATGGTGTCATCGGCATTACACTTGCAGTATCGCGTCGGTTGCAGCGCTAAAGATGTGATTTTATCCGGCTTTTATGACTCTATCGGCCTGTACCAAAAAGCCACCCAAGCCCAGCAAGATATCGCCCAAGATTGGCTCAGCATTTTGCATATGTCCCACTATGCCAAAGTCTCGTTTAAGCAACTGGATTACAGCCAACAGCGACTATTGTTAATTGCCAGAGCATTAGTGAAACAGCCGACATTATTGATTTTAGATGAACCCTATCAAGGGTTAGATTATCTGGGTATTCGCTTAGTCAAAAATACCCTAGAACTGATCGCCAGAGAAAACCTCAGTCAGCTGCTATATGTGTCCCATTACCATGAGGACAGTTTAGACAGTATTAATAACTATCTGGAATTTGTTGCCGATGCAAAAACCGGTGGCTATAAAGCGCTAATCAGCTAGTTAATAGTGCTGCATTGCCAAAGCGCTTACTTTTCTTCGATTTTACGCTCTTTAGCTGCAGCTTCTTTAGCCTCACGCAAATATTTATCCGCCCGAGATTCTCGCTGTTGAAACTGCGCTTGAGATTTCTCTAACTGCTGTTGTTGCCACTCACCAGGCTCTTGGCGTTCAATAATTTCTTGCTCACGACTGCTGGTGTCGCTGGCTGCTTGGCGGGCTTTTTCAAGCTGACTTTGCTCCGTCTTTTTCGAGTCGATTCGACCTTGCTCAGCTTGTTGCGACAAGGTCAGTCGCGGCTTATCAGATGCCTGAGCAGCCACGGCAATAACGCCTAGCAAACTTGAAAGCAGTAATAGCTTGCTCATTAGCCTTAATAGACTGTTTGAATATAAGTTTAGCGACATACTATTAACCTTCCTGGTTGTTTTTAGACTCAATATAACGGGCTCGCACCTCAGCAGGCATGGCATTGAGCTTATGTTGCACCATGGCATCAAAGGCACTAAATAGCGGGCTGATATCAAGTTCGCTATCGATTGCTTGTAAAGTATAAGCGGTGGCTTCCAGTGTTGATAAACTGTCGCTACGTTTGGCCTTGCGAATAAGATATTGTGAAACCCCTTCAAATTCAATATGCAATGCCGGAAGCTCCAATAACCACGGATTAAGCTGCAACATTTTGAATGCTTTGCGCCAGGTGCCATCAATTAATAAAATGCAGCAATCTGCTGGTACTGACGAGTCCGCAGCATTTTGACTATTTTCACAGGGATACACCAGATACACAGGTTTATTGGCCGCAGCCAGCTGTTGTCGCAATGGCGCAAAGTCATCAGCGCTCTCACCCACCACCACTTGAGTTTGCGGCAGGGTTAAACTCAGCAATTTAACAGTATTTTTTGCATGCTCAACTTCAGAGGGGTGCTGCAGCACAATCACCTCAGTTTTAGCCTCCATCTTAGTCACGCTATCACAGATACAAGCAGACTGTGGGTAGCCACAACTTTTACAGATAATTCTAATAACCCACTCCTTGAACATATCAATACAATTAAAGGCCATTTTATACCAATTACAATAAATAAGAATGCTGTGTAATTAAGAGCCTGTAACTGAATTTTATAATCTAAATAAATTAAAACGCCGCAAACTAATTTGCGGCGTTGACTGATTTATTGACTTAGCACCCTTTAAATCATAACACCATGATTTAAATAAGACTTACCTATAATTTAAGGATGAACTTGCTCAACATGTAAATGATTCAAGCGTTTTGATGACATAATAATGAGTAGCACCAGTGACAAGCCGCCCATTAATATCGCTACCGCATAAGGTGCGGTGATATCGGTCATTTGAATTAACGCCGCCAATACTGATGCGCCGCTCATTTGAATACAACCTAACATAGCTGCTGCCGTACCGGCGCGCTCACCAAAGGCTGATAATGCCATTGAAGTTGCTGGGCCGAGTAATATCGCAAAACCAATACATAGCAGCATCATAGGTAGCATAAAGCTAAAGCCTGCAGCTAAACCGGTTTCAGGTCCTACAAGTTGCATCACCACCTCAAGGACTGCCGCGATGAGCATCAAGGTTAATGCCACCACCACACCTGGGCGATTACCAATGCGCTTAACTAACACTGGCGCAGCAAAACAAGCCGCGATATTGACTGCCGCATTGAGGCCAAATAAGCCACTAAATGCCAACTCACTGACCCCTAGATGGCCAATTAACCACATAGGCGAATATGATACGTAGGTGATGATAGATGCCATTGCTGCCATACAGGTTGCAGCATAAAACATGAAGTGTGGGTCGCTTAATACTGGCTTGTAACGTCCCCAGCGATAAAGCTTACCGCTAGTGTCTGTGCTTGCTGGGCGAGTTTCAGGGAATTTAAAAATAACGATAGCCAATACGATGATGGCGTACAGCGCCATAAAGATAAAGGTTGAACGCCAGCCAAACTGCAGGGCTAATAAGCCGCCCAATGTTGGTGCCAGTGCCGGAATAACGCAAATAGCGCCATTTAAATAACTGTACATTTTGACGCTTTCTTGACTGGTATAGCAGTCTCGAACCGCACTGAATACCACAATCGAAGTAGAACAAGCTGCCAAGCCTTGCAGAACACGTGCAAGTTGCAATACTTCAAACTCCACCGCCATCGCGCCAATTAGGCTGCTCACGCCATATAACACAATACCGAATAAGGCGATTGGCTTACGGCCAAAGCGATCGGCTAATGGGCCAATTAGGATTTGTCCCAGCCCCATGGCAAACAAAAACAACACTAATGTTGACTGAATTTGGCTACCACTTACCCCATACTCTAGCGCCATGGTTGGCATGGATGGTAAATATATATCGATGGCTAATGGGCTCAGTAGCACCATAAACATCAGTATTGGTAGCAGGTTACGTCTCATTGAATTGGTCTCTTACATTTCATGGTAATGATTAATTGGGCGGCATTTTAGACTACTCATGGTATGAATAGAAATGGTATTATTTCCTAAGTAAATTTCCCTTGAGGAATATCACATGAATATTGATAATCTCGCTAAAATAGACTTAAACCTGCTGGTCATTCTACAAGTCTTACTTGAAGAACAATCGGTCACTCGCGCCGCAAACCGCCTGCATTTAAGTCAGTCAGCGTTAAGCAAAAGCCTTAACCGACTACGGGCAACCTTAGACGACCCGCTATTTCAGCGTACAGCTCATGGGTTAAAGCCCACTGCCCATGCGGTAAATCTTGCCCAACAATTACCTCAACTTCTGCAAAGTTTGCATCAAATAGTGCAGCCACCAAGCTTTATTGCTGCCAGTAGCCACCAGCATTTTTCATTTGCCATGGTCGAAAGCGCCTACGAAACCTTGCTACCGTATTTTATCGGCACCATTTTAAGAGAAGCACCCAATGTAAAGTTAGACTCTTATGTGTGGACTGAAAAGTCGATGCAAGACTTACAGTTGGGGCAAATCGATTTTGGCATTGCAGGTCGTGATACTCATCCTCAAGCTGATTTGAAAATAGAGCAACTGCCTGATGGGATTAAATATCAGACCTTATTTAAAGATAGGCAAGTGTGCTTAATCCGCCAAGATCATCCGCTAATGGCACAAATTAAAGCCGGTCACTGGAATAGAGAGCTGTACCTGCAAATGGCTCATGTGCAGGTGCGCTGTGAAGGCAATGATTGGTGGGCGCTGGATTACCATCTTGCAGAGAAAAACTTACATCGGCGTATTAGCTCTACCGTGCCAGATTTTTATGGCGCTGCCAGTATTTGCGCCCACAGTGACTTAATTTTTACTTTGCCATCGAGCTTTGCAAGGCATGCTGCACTACTTTATCCACTGGTTGAAATTCCGCTACCATTTGAGTTTATGCCCATGGCCTATGTACTACTGTGGCATGAACGCAACAGCCAAGCGCCGGGTCACCTTTGGTTAAGAAATATCATTTGTGGCAGTGTAGAAGAAGCGATAAAACAAACGGCTGTCACGCAGGTTTAATCGCCCAATACTGCAATATAAGCCAGCCCATTTTTCATAACACAATCACTGACGATAAAATTTGGCTCAAATTGCTGCCCAGATTGCCGCAAAAATGCACAAACATTAACCATGATTAACGTGACCTAGGCGCTGGGATCATCGATAGTCATGCTTCAAGTATTAAATTCATCGTCATCCAGTGCTATTTTGATGACGATGTTCAAAGGTTATTTTAGGAGTAACAATGAACTTTAACCAAATGTTTAATCAAACAAATTTAAAACAGCGCCTAGGGAATTTTCACCCACTATTATCATTGCTATTAGTGATCGGGATTTCGTTGACCTCGTTAGTGTTATTACCGTTTTTACTGATGTTTGCTCTAGTCAGCTTCATCGGATTGAACTTATTAGGGCGTAAATACCTAGCCCCTAGAATGCAGCCTATTTTCAGCCAGCAGTCTCAAGCAAATGAGTTTTATCGTAGCAATCCCAACATGCAGCGAGAATCATCTATCTACAAATCAGAGATGTTCCGAAAAGCCAAACCCAGCAGCACGGGTCGCACTTTCGAGCACAATCCTGATTAACAAGCTGCTTAGCGTTTAGCTATACCAATGAAAACACCGCCAGCTGGCGGTGTTTTGGTATCTGGGATGTATGAAACGATTAAGCCAAAATATGCTGCGCATATTGCAATGACTTTAACTCTTGTTCACTGGGCTTAAGCCCAATCACATTATCAATTTGAATTTGCAGCGACAACCAAATGGGGTCAATAATTTCAGCTTGTTGTTCATTCGCATGCTGTTTTGCCAGCTTTAACAAGGATGCCGATTCCACCACATCAATGCGGCCTAACATGCCATCGGCCAAAGCGACACTCAGTTCAATCATAGCAGGGACACTGCGGCCATAATTGATCACATCACGTAAGTAGCGCTCGGCTAAACAGCCATCGCTACCCAAACCAGCATCGTCATTTAACATGTGCTGCGCGCGGGCAAACATGGCATCAAGCTGACCTTGCTCAGCCGCTTCTGCCAACCAATGCTCACTGGTATTAGCATCAGCCTCACAGCCTTCACCATTATGGAGCATTAAGGCTAAATGGTATTGCGCATGGGGATAACCTGTCTGGGCGGCTTTACTAATCCACTCAAATGCATCGGTTAACTGTTGCTGCTGATAATACAGTACCCCCAAATTCGACATCGCTTCTGCATTTTCTGCCACGGCGGCCTGTTCAAGCCAATTCGCGGCTAATGCCATATCCTGCGGAAACTGCTTAGAGCCCACTAAATAGAAATAACCCAATAAGGCTTTAGCTTCAATCACACCTGCTTGTGCTGCTTGCTCAATGGCTTGCTCGCCTTTTAGCGCGTCTTTATGACCACTGTAACCATGCAGTAGCGCCACACCGTGTTCAAATAAACCTTGATGATGCGCCGTTGCCGCAAGCTCAAACCAGTAAGCCGCCTGTTTAAAGGTGCTGATTGACTCGGCCTGTTCAAGTTCAGGTTGCTGCAGCGACTGCTCCTGCTCTTGCTGCATTAATGCTTTTGACTTGAGCGACATCCCCACCAGATATTGCGCTTGGGGATCATTATGCATGACAGCTTGATAACACAACTCTCGCCCAGCAAAAGAATCAAAAGCTTCAAATTTATATGCTGGCGCAGCTTTTTGGTGGACTTTCGGATATAGCAGCTCAATTAACCCTAAGCTATTTTTAATGGTTTTTTCAGCGAGCGTAACCAATTGCTCTTGGGTTAGATGGTATTTCTCAGGATGAGCGCCACGATTACCGTCACTACGAAGTTTATGTAGCGCGCGCGTCGTAGGCACATCAATCAAGCGCATGCGATTTAACTGCTCGATGCGATCATATAAATTGGGGCTAGTGAATTTTAGCGACTGCTTAGCCGCGATTAACGCAGTAACTTGATGGGTAAAACTTCTGACAAACACCAAAGCCTGGGTGGGAATATCTCGCACATAGCTCTTGGCTTTAGTGTAATCTTCAACAATGTCAGGAGAGAAGCTGCCTATCAGCTCAATATCATTTAACACTTCGGGCAACTCCTCAAGGCTATCAACTCACTTAATTAGATTTCGGTATGATCGCTGTTGGTATCATCTTCGCTAACATCAGTGCTGCGATTAACCATATACAATCTGAATAAAGCCACGTTTACAAACAGGCCTAAGAATGCGAATACAGTGTCGATGATCACCTGTAGTGGAAAACCGCCAAATTCAGCGAGAGATAATACCGTACCGCCCACTAATGACAATGGAATATACATCATCAAAATAGCCATTGTTTTCAGCACAATAGGAGATGAAAACTTAAAGCTGTTCTTAATGGCTTCTAGTGGCGTTAGGCGCTCTACAATCACCATAAAGTTTACGTAAGCTAAACGGGCAAATAAATAGAAGCTTATCGCCAAACCTACAACCCAAAACGGCCCAAACACAGCAAACAGCATTACCGGCGCTAAAATAGCTAAACCAGAAAACACCCCAGCTAATAATAGCGGCGGCACGAAAGTGAAGCTGTTTTTCAATATCATCCCTGGGGTCACTTCATGACCACGAGATCGCACCTCTAGGTACAAGGTTAGCGCCGAAATCAACAGTGAAAAAATCAGCAATAACGCCATCATCGCAGCGCCATGCATTGCACCAAATTGTGGTACTTCTACTTCTGCTTGGGCTGCCAGTTCACTGCCTAACCATAATTGGATCACGACTTGGAGTAGCAGCAACGGTACTGTTAATGATGCTAATTGTACAATGTGGTTACGAAAGAAATTATATGCTTCAGTCAAAATTGCAGACAATGACATGGGGGTTCCAATAATCAAAAAAAGATAAATATACTGCTAAGGATACCGAAAAAAGCAGTTTTTTGCACAATTGATATCGTCATTAGACTGAAGTTCCCTAAATCAATTGTCACAATTTTGTTAATAGCGTTACAATGTTAACCAAAGTATCCAATTATTATTACCTACAGGACGGCCACAATGAAAATGACTCCCGCAGTAAGCCTTTTATTAACCGCATTTGCAGTCACCACACCCGCTCAAGCTGGATGGTTAGATAACATTTTTGGTAGTGATGAAGAAAAAGTTGAAACCGTCGCCGCTACTGAAGCGGTTGCTGATGCACAATCAACTGATTTAGTTGGTAATGTCATGTCACAGCTGGGGTTAAACCAGCAGCAAGCTGAAGGTGGTTTAGGGGCATTGCTAAGCTTAGCGCAATCTAACTTGGGCGATTCAGACTTTAGCCAAATTTCAGATAGCATTCCCGGTACTGATGCGCTATTGGCAGCAGTGCCAGCACTATCTTCAGATTCAGGTATGACAGGGTTATTGTCTCAAGCTGGTGATATTGGTAAGTCACTTGAAGGCGCGAGCATGGTATATGACACCTTTGAAGCACTTGGAATTAAAAAAGAATACGTGGCGCCTATGGTCGATATTGCCAAGTCTTATCTAGAAAGCAACGGCTCTGAAGGCACAGTTGATATGTTGATGAAAGGCCTTGGTTCAATCATGTAACATTTGCGGTATCGTTAATGGATTAATTTTAATTAATGCCGAGCCATTCGCTCGGCATTATTGTCTCTGTTAAGCTAAAGTCATCACATAGGCTGACACAGCTGCATACATCGTTTTGTTTATTGGAGGCAATATGATTGCTAAATTAAAACAGTTCTTACAATCCCATACCCAAGCGACCACCCCAGAAGATCAAGCGCGTCAGCTTAATCTCGCTGCTGCCAGTTTATTACTTGAAGTCATGTACGCAGATGAAACCCTTGATGAGCAAGAGGTGGCCATGTTGCCAGCTATGCTCACTAAGAATCTCGGTTTGACTCTGCAAGCCGCTGATGAGCTCATCGCTGAAGCCAAATTGATTCAAGGCAATGCCACCTCATTGTACGAGTTTACCGCTGAAATAAACGCCCAATGCTCCATCGCCCAAAAACAGAAACTGTTACTGGGGATGTGGAAGCTTGCCTACTCCGACGGCAAACTGTGCCGCAATGAAGATCAAATCATTCGCCGCACCGCAGATTTGCTGCATTTAAAGCACAGTGAAGTTATTCAAATGCGTAATATCGCCATGGAGCAACGTTAAGGGCTCTTTGAGGGCCTAACTCGCGTCGAGGTAGCCTCACAAAATTAAGCTCTTATAGCTAATCACTTATTAGCGCCTTACGAGTTAAATGATTTTTCTGCCAATAGATGAAGGGCGCAACGGTCAGCACTAAGATGCACGAATACCACATATTCTCAGCGAGTGCGTAGCCCACTCCAATACAAAATACACAGCCCGCCACCACCAAAGGTAAGTAAGCTTTACTGAGTAACTTTGCCGCTGACAACATGGTTAATAAATAGATAATCACAAACACCCCATTACTCCAGGCAATCAGATCTTCAAGTTTCTGCTCAGTGATAAATGTCAGTACAATAACCATCACCATAGTCACTAAAATGGTCACCAATGCCCGCAAAGGTACGCCGTATGAGTTCAATTTTTCAAAATACTTGGGCAATATTCCTTGCTGGCTAAAACTCCAAAGTAGCCGCGCTGCACTGGCACAATATACATTTACCGTTGCCAAGCCACTTGCTATGCCTAATACACCGATAACTTGCGCCCCAATGGCAGGCACACCCAAACCGCTCAATAGCTGATTAAAAGCATGCACCATTGCAAGGCCCTCAGCTTCAGCTGGCACAATTAATAACAACAAGGTGCATACCAGATAAATAATCCCCACCAACACAGTGCCTAACATCATTGCTGGTAACATATCTTTTTTCGGGTCGCGAAAGTCATTGGCTAAATGGGTCATGGCTTCTATGCCTAAAAAGCTCCAAAAACCGATGCCCATGGCTAACATCACGCTCGCCGCTTCTGGTTTAGCGACTGCAGAGAGCGAGGTTAATTGCCCAAGGTTGGCGCCGCTGCTGCCAAATAGCACAGTCACTACAGCCACAATGGCCAGTGTTAGCCCAAACTGTAATTTGGCAGACACTTGAATGCCGCGATAATTAAGCAGCAATAACACAGCAACAATGGCGATTTCGGCGGCCAATTGCCCCCAACCTGTTATAGCAACCAGCGCATCCATAAATTGAAAGGTCATTAAAATGGCTGCGGGGGCGCCAATGGGGATCACTAATAAAAAAATCAGCCCTATGGTGCGCCCTGCTGTGATACCAAAGGCTTTTTCAATAAAATAAGCTGGCCCTGCGGCATGGGGGAAGCGACTTGCCAGCAAGCCAAATACCACTGCCACCGGCAATATGGCGACTGTGAGTATAATCCACGCCAGTAAAGCGCCACTCCCAGCCACCTCTATGGTCATCTGTGGCAATATAAATACCCCAGTGCCCAGCAAAGTGGTGGCCATCAGTCCTGCGCCTTGCCAGCGCCCTATGCTTGCTGTAATTTGATTCATTGTCTTTATCTATAGTGATATTTAGTAAGAGTATAAGCTGATAGCGCTTGTCAAACTGCAGCATATCACCTGCAAGATCACCGAACAAACCGACAAAATGACGGCATTTAGCTCAATAACCAACATAATGAGGGTTAGCCTTGGACAAGTTCGATCAATTAATCATTAACGCATTACGCCTTAATGCCCGCCAAAGCATTTCAAATATTGCTGAGCAAGTGAGTTTATCTCGCAGCGCAGTCACTGAACGCATCAAAAAGCTAGAACAAACCGGCGTGATCCGTGGTTATCAAGTGCTATTGAGCGAGTCACAAAAAGAAGGCGTTTCAGCGTATTTCGAAATCCAGCATGAACGCGCTAATTGCGCTGATGTAGTCCATGTTTTTCACGCGATTCCTGAAGTGATCACGTGCCAAGGCATTACCGGCGAAATGGATTTATTAGTGTATGTGAATGCCCCATCAATGAAGCGCTTACATCAAATTCGGGAATACATTGATGCCCAAGCCGATATCGTTAAAATCAAAACCCACGTGGTGATGAGTGAATGGATTAATAACCAGCCCAGTAATTAGGCTATTAGGTTAAATCAAAGTCGCTAGCTTGAATTGTAGCAATTTATCTGTTCCCCTTTACTGGCGCTATTTTTAGCTTATCAAGCTAGCTTTTTATAATTTTCCAACCGAAATCTTAGATATAGCAGCTTGATAGCGTTACACTTCTTAGTAACTGGTTTTCTATTAGGTTTATCAACATGCAATCACAGCCGACATCTGACATCAATTTACTTTGGGGCGCACTCATTTTAGAAGAGTTAGCCAGACTGGGTGTTAAACATGTTTGTATGGCGCCAGGCTCTCGCTCAACCCCATTAACCTTAGCCGCAGCGGCGCAGTCAAGCTTGCAATCTCACCTTCATTTTGACGAACGTGGGCTGGGTTTCATGGCGCTGGGCTTAGCTAAAGCCAGTCACAGCCCGGTGGCCATCATCACCACTTCTGGCACTGCGGTGGCGAATCTGTATCCCGCCATTATTGAAGCTTGGCTTACTCAGGTGCCGCTGATTATTTTAACTGGCGACAGGCCGCCTGAACTCATTGGCTGCGGCGCTAACCAAGCCATTAATCAGCCCGCCATTTTTGCTGATTACGCTAAGCAAGTGAATTTACCGACGCCGGATCTTGCCATCAGCCCTAATACCTTGCTCACCACCATTGATGAAGCAGTGGCAAATTTAACCCAGCCAGTACATGTCAATTGCATGTACCGAGAGCCTCTGTATCCCACAGAGCTTCAAAGCCTAGGGCAATTAGCCCAATCAATGAGTGATTATGTAACGCCAATTACGCCATGGTTAAACCACTCTCACCCTTACACGGATTACGGCCAGTTAGCTCAAACCAATCTGCCTAGCCAAGACACTATGATGCGTTTTGCACACGGCAAAGGGATCATTGTGGCGGGAACCTTATCCCCCCAAGAAAACCCAAAGCAAATTATTGAATTATCTCAAAAACTGGGTTGGCCAATAGTCGCCGACGCGCAATCACAACTGAGGCAGCACCCCAGTGTTATTGGCCATATCGATCAACTGCTGCTAAATCCTAAAGCCAGTAAATTTATTGAACAAGCTGACCGCATTTTGGTGTTTGGTGGCCGCTTTATCTCTAAGCGTTTAATCAGCTTTATTGCTAATCATCAATGGCATAGCTATTGGCAGGTATTAGCAAACCAGCAACGACTGGATCCAAACCATCAATCAAAACGAATTTGGCAAGCCAGTATCACTGCCATGTGCAATAACAATTGGCCTCGCTCCTCTGCAGCTAATTGGGCGTTAAGCTTAGTTGAGCACAATCAAAACATTGAAGCATTACTAACGCAGCATATTGATCAAAGTAGTTTTGGTGAGCCGCAAGTGGTTCGGCATATCGCTCAGCAGCAAAGCGCATCACATCAATGGTTTATTGGTAATAGCTTGCCAATACGCTTATACGATATGTATGCACCAATCATTTGCGAGCTACCCGATATTTATACTAACCGCGGCGCATCGGGTATTGATGGCTTAATCGCTACCACAACTGGGGTGGCATTAGCCAATAATCAGCCTACCACCTTGCTTATTGGGGATATTTCCAGTTTGCACGACTTAAACTCACTGGCGATGACCAAACACGTTAACAGCCCGTTTGTGATTGTGATTTTAAACAATGACGGCGGTAATATCTTTAACCTGCTGCCGGTACCCAATGATGCCGTTCGAGAGCAATATTACCGCTTAAGCCATGGCTTAGAATTTGGCTACGCAGCAGCCATGTTTGGTCTGGCCTATAATCAAGTGGATAGTTTAACGAGTTTTAATGAAGCCTACGCCGATGCGATGGGATATGCAGGCACCTCAGTCATTGAAGTGAATGTCAGCCCAACTCAGGCCAGCGATCAGATTAAACTCATCGGACAATGGGTGAGGCAGCACTAATGCCAATAATTAATCGTTTTGGCGACACCAATTTACCAGCACTGGTATTATTGCATGGTTTTTTGGGGTCAAAAGAAGACTGGCAAGCAAGCTTACAGATTTTAAGTCAGCACTTTCACTGTATCTGTATCGACTTACCAGGCCATGGTGACAATCAGCTAGAATTGCCAACCCCAGGCTTTGAAACGGCGGCGCAGTCTATTGTCGATAAAGTCATCCAGCTCGGTTATAGCCAATTTCATTTGTTAGGTTATTCATTAGGTGGCCGTATTGCACTGCACATTGCCAAGCTTTACCCCAAAGCAGTATTAAGTTTATTGCTGGAGTCAGCGCACTTAGGCTTAACCAGCAGCCGCGACAAACAAGCACGCCTAAAGCACGATCAAAAGTGGGCCGATAAGCTCGCCGTCGAACCTATTAGAGACTTTCTCGAGCAATGGTATCAACAGCCAGTATTTGCTAATTTAACCACGGACGCTAGAAAAAACCTGATTGCGATTCGCAGTAAAAACAATCCCCAAGCGCTGCTGCACTGTTTTAAAAGTACCTCGCTAGGGTTACAACAAAATGGCGAAAAAGTGCTGAAGCAATTACACTGCCCCGCCTACCTGTTAGTGGGAGAACAAGACAGTAAGTTCAGTCAACTTGCCCAGCAGTGGCAGCAAAAACTGCAACTTAACACAGTCACCATTGCTCATTGCGGTCACAATATCCATAAAGCGCAACCTAAGATGTTTGCCGCTAGGATCATCCAACTTTTAACCCCTTAAGGACATCATTCATGGCAACCGCTAACAGTAATAATAACCAGGTTTTAATGAATGCCCCACGAATTAGTCAGCTTGAGTTATATCGTTATCAAATTAACTTGGCGCCCCATTTACCCGTAGCTAAACAACGTATTGATATCCGCCACGGCTTAGTCATTGCAGCAAGTCTAACTAGCGGCCAACAAAGCTTTGTTGAAATAGCGCCACTGTCTGGCACTGACATTGAAGGCGTGGCGCTCAGCGGTTTTAGTCATGAATCACTTGACGCAGTTATCGAACAACTCACCACCCTATTACCACGCTTAATAGGCAGTAGCCTTACTCAAATTAATGAGATATTGGCATCTGCTGAGCTTTATCCATCCGCTGCATTTGGCTTAAGTTTATTAGCCCTTAAGCTTGATGGCGGGTTTGATCATCCCCAATATGATTATGCTCAATCAATGCAAAGTAAAATTGGCCTTTTCTATTATCAACCAGACTCAGATCTCAATAAGTTACGAGCAAAACTGGCCCAATTAGATAAACGCAGCTACTCAGTTAAAGTGAAAGTCGCCCAAGCCAGTATCGAGCAGGAAATAAAATATATTCATCAAATACTTGAGCTTAATCCAAAGCTTAAACTCCGTTTAGATGCCAACCAAGGCTTTACACCTGAGCAAGCCATTGAGTTTCTAGCGTGTTTGCCTAAAGCGGCCATTGAATATATTGAAGAGCCATGTAAAACCCCAGCAGAAAACCAACAGGTTTACCAAGCCCTTAAAATTCCTTTTGCTTTAGATGAAAGCTTAAACGACAGCAAGTATCAATTTGACATGCTTGAAGGTCTAACCGCGCTGGTAATTAAACCCACCATCATAGGCGGCATTAATCAATTAACAGGGTTAATTACCAAGGCCAATAGCCATGGCGTGCGCTGCATTTTAAGCTCAAGTTTAGAGGCAAACCTTGGGATTAATGACTTGGCTAAATTAAGCTATATGCTGACTCCAGATGAAACCCCAGGACTCGATACCCTATCAAGCTTTAGTGAACCGCTTATTGATGAACAAGGGCAACTGAATAAAGCGGTTTGTGTGCTACTGCAGCGCGAAACGATTTCTGAAGCGACGATCAATCAAGACGCTGATCTCACCCAAGCTGCAGCTCTCAATCAAGCATCGATCCTTATTGCCGATAGCGAGCATTAATATGAATAACATGATATCGCCGCTGCACCAAACTGCTATTGAACATCCAAATGCAGTGGCAATCATCTTACCGAATAGCGCCGCTGAGCTCACAGCGGGTTTCAATAAAACCGCCAGTGCATCAACTGCGAGTAACGATACCCAAACCGCCATTAGCTATGCTCAGTTAAGTCAGCTGGTATTAGCATTGGCGCAGCAACTTAGCGGCCAAGGGGTTGCAAAAAATCATCGACTGGCCTGCATTAGTCGTAATAATCTGGAAATGATTTGCCTGTATTGGGCCTGTATTGATTTAGGGGCATTATTTTTTCCGATATCACCCCGTTTTCCTGCTGCGCAAATAAGCCAACTATGCCTGCGTTTTAACATCAATTACTATTGGTCTGAGGCTGATTTAACACCGCAATTAGCATCAGTATTAGCCACACAGGCACAGCCGCAACCTATCACAACTGAGGTGACATTTAAGCTTAACCTAAATACCAGTAAGCCACTCAGGCCCTTCGCTATCGACGCTAGCCAGCCAGTGAATGTTATTCTGACCTCTGGATCAAGTGGCACCCCAAAAGGAGTGGTTCATAGCCTTAGTAATCATATTGCTAGCGCCACAGGCTCAGCTGAAAATATCAACCTAGATAAAGGGGATAGCTGGTTATTATCATTACCGCTATTTCATATTGGCGGCCTCGCCATTGTTAATCGCTGCGCCATCGCCGCTGCCACCATAGTACTCAGTACCGAGCAGCCTCTTGTTAAGCAATTAGCCCAAACGCCATTAAGCCACTTATCGTTAGTATCTGCCCAGCTAAGCCAGATTTTAGACACTGATGCGACAGTACTTAAACATGTAAAAGCATTATTGCTCGGTGGCGGCGCGATCGATCTGCTACTGGTTAAACAGCTAGCTCAGTTACACATCAGCGCTTTTTGCAGTTACGGCATGTCAGAGATGAGCTCACAAATCACTACCGCGGCCATTAATAGCGCTAATCATTTAGGTACAGCGCTGCCACAGCGGCAATTAAAGCTAGTTGATGGGGTAATTTGGGTCAAAGGCCCATGTTTATTTTTAGGCTATTTACAAGCAAGCCCTGATCACACCCTAAGCGCTTCACAGCAGCGAGCAGAGCCCATACTTGAGCGTCCTGTTGATGAGAACGGTTGGTTTTGCACTAATGACCAAGGCCAATTTGATGACCAAGGTCAGTTACATTTACTGGGCCGCGTAGACAATATGTTTATCTGTGGTGGTGAAAATATTCACCCAGAAGAAATTGAAGCCGCCTTAAGGGCTCACCCTGATATCGCTCAGGCCATTGTGTTTGGCCAATATGATGCTAAATTTAGCTTGCTACCAGCAGCAATTATTCAATTTAAAGCTCCCCAAGCCCAGCTAACAACCGAGGTTATTGGCAGCATTGAAGCACTGCTATTAAAGTTTATCGCTCGCTTTAAGCGCCCGCGTCACTATTACCCTTGGCCCGATAATATTGAGTCCGCCAGTTTAAAAATACCTCGCAAACAGATCATTGCTGCGGTTAAGAGCCAATATAACCTCGACTCACTTTAGGCTGTTTTATCACGGCTTTCAGCTAATAACAGCTTTAGTTGAAAGCTAATTTTTAGCCACAAAAAAACCTGCCGTAGCAGGTTTTAGTTTTTAGCGAGATTGAAGTGAATCAACCCGAGGCTAAGTTAGATTTCCATACAAGATTTAAGCTTGGTCATGGCATTCTTTTCAAGCTGTCTAATGCGCTCTGCAGACACTTGGTAAGTAGCGGCTAATTCTTGTAGTGTTGTCTTGTCATCATCTAACCAACGCGCTCTTAAAATATGTTGGCTACGTTCATCAAGGGTTTTAATTGCCGAGAATAAACGCGCTTGAGAGTCTGACTCCCAATTTTGATTTTCAACTTCAAGTGCAACATCGGAAGAATGATCTTCTAAATAATGAACTGGGGCAAAATCCACACCGCTGTCATCATCATTGTCGCTGGCTAAATCAAATGCAGGATCTTGAGCCGCCATACGCGACTCCATCTCAGTGACGTCTTTTTTAGACACCCCAAGGTTTTCGGCAACCATGCCGACTTCTTCATCACTAAACCAGCCTAAACGCTTTTTGGTTTTACGAATGTTGAAGAATAATTTACGTTGCGCTTTGGTGGTGGCAACTTTCACAATACGCCAGTTTTTAAGCACGTATTCATGAATTTCAGCTTTAATCCAATGCACAGCAAAAGACACCAAGCGCACACCAACACCAGGATCAAAACGTTTTACCGCTTTCATCAAACCAATGTTGCCTTCTTGAATAAGGTCCGCCTGTGGCAAACCATATCCTGAATAACCTTTAGCCACATGCACTACAAAGCGCAGGTGCGACATAATCAGTTTTTTTGCCGCTTGTAGATCGCCAGTTTCTTGCAAACGCTTGGCTAACTCATGCTCTTCTTCGGCCCCAAGCATTTCGATGCCTGTGACTGACTGCATATAAGCTTCTAAGCTGCTACTACCTCTAGGGACAGTAAGTGACATAGATTGCGATTGAAAGGCCATTGGCGCTCCTACATTAACAACATTAAAACGGTCTATTGCTCATTATACAGCTAGCTGGCGGCAATAGCTTGTGAACTATCTATGATATGGCGACATATGTCAACATGGCGACCAGATTAGTTGGTGCACATTTTTTGTGCTAATTGATACTCGACTGAAAACACATCGATTACAAGTTAATAAAAATTCATCAAAGCCGCGATCAACTTAGCTATTACGCGATCAATTTAGCTATTAAATGATACCAACCAAGCCCTAAGAAGGTTCAATGGCACGTAAATGCTGCCTTACCGATAAGTATGAACCTAGCCAGCCTAAAAACGAGGCAAGTAGCACTAACTTAATTAGCTCAGAGAAACTCAAGGCTTGAATTTGCAACTGGCTACCATAAAGACCTAACAACTCAGCTAAAGCAGAATCAAGATACCAGACTAATAAATTGATAATAACCCAAGCTAACACGCCGCCAATCACCCCATACCAAATACCGGTATAAAGAAACGGCCGTTGAATAAAAGACTCTGTGGCGCCGACCAGTTTCATGACTTCAATTTCAGTACGGCGATTCATAATGGCTAAGCGAATAGTATTGCCAATCACTAACACCACTGCTAATACCAGTAACGCAGCAATGGCGAGTACCGTGCGCTCAATTAACCTGACCATGGCTTGCAGGCGCTCAAGCCATTCAATATCTAAACGGCCAAAGCTCACTTCAGGCTCACGCTCAAGCTTTACTAATAGTTGTCTTGCTCCTTCAGGGCTCGAGTGACGCGCCAAAGGTGTTACCACCACCACGGCTGGCAACGGGTTACTATCAAGGTAAGATAATGCTTCGCCAAAGCCTGATAAGCGCTGAAACTCTTCTAGCGCTTGCTCGCGGTTTATATAGTCAACCGCATCAACTTCAGCGTATACATTAATACGGCGGATTAAATTTTGAATCGATTGCTCACTGCGGCCTTCGTTAATAAATAACGATATTTCAGCAGCATTATTCCATGACTGGGTGATGTTCTCGGCATTTTTAACCAGTACTTGCAAAGCTGCAGGTAAGCTTAAGCTCACCCCAAGTACCGCCATGGTCATCACAGAGGACACCGGGTTGCGCCACAGCTCGCCCACACTCGCCATTGCTTGCTGAATGTGGCGCACAAAAAACATCACTACTCGACCCGTAAAAGGCAGCTTACTGGCGGTAATTTTAACTTTTCTGGTCATTATACTTGCCCTTCTGTGGTCGCAGAATAGAGCTCGTCATTGCCAAGCATTTTGCCCTGACGCAGGGTTAAGGTGCGGTATTTCATCCGGGCAATCAAGCCTAAGTCATGGGTGGCAATCAGCACGCTAGTGCCAGAATCATGGAAGGTTTCGAATAATCTTAAGATATCCATCGATAACTTAGGATCTAAGTTACCTGTGGGTTCATCGGCCAGTAATAAAGGCGGTTTGTTGACAATGGCGCGGGCAATACCAACACGTTGTTGCTCACCGCCAGATAGCATGATGGGTAAATGACGCTCTTTGCCATACAGCCCCACCATGTCGAGTGCGCCAGCAACTCTTTTGCGGATCTCGCCGTGGGAGAAGCCTTCAATCACTAATGGCAGCGCAATATTATCAAATACGCTTTTATCCATTAATAAGTGGTGGTTTTGAAAAATCATGCCGATATTGCGACGTAAATACGGCACATGCTTTTTCCCTAACTTGGCAATATCATGACCATTAATCGATACTTTACCGGCACTGGCTCGCTCAATCACAGTGATCAATTTGAGCAAGGTACTTTTACCTGCGCCAGAATGTCCGGTTAAAAAGGCCATTTCCCCTTGTTGGAGGTGAAAATTAACTTCTGAGAGTGCTTTTTGGCCACCCGGATAAATCTTACTGACTTGCTCAAACTGGATCATAAATGACTATTCTGCCTTTTCCTGACTAAATAATGCTTCGATGAAATCGCTGGAATTAAAAGTACGTAAGTCATCAATTTGCTCACCAACACCTATGTGTCGGATCGGAATATTAAACTTATCAGCAATGGCGAAAATAACCCCACCTTTTGCAGTACCATCTAATTTACTAATGGTGATCCCCGTTACCCCAACGGCTTCTTGGAATAACTGCGCCTGGCTAATGGCATTTTGCCCGGTACTTGCATCTAGCGTTAGCATCACCTCGTGAGGCGCATTAGGGTCTAATTTTTTCATGACGCGAACAACTTTTTTCAGCTCTTCCATCAAATGACTCTTATTTTGTAAACGCCCTGCCGTATCGGCAATCAGTACGTCAACATTACGCGCTTTGGCAGCTTGTAATGCATCAAATAATACCGAGGCACTGTCTGCGCCGGTATGTTGGGCAATCACTGGGATGTCATTACGTTGTCCCCAAACCTGTAATTGCTCAACGGCTGCTGCACGGAAGGTATCACCAGCCGCTAACATGACAGATTTGCCTTGTTTTTGATACTGTTTTGCTAATTTACCAATGGTGGTAGTTTTACCCACGCCATTGACGCCGACCATTAAAATAACAAATGGGCCGTCTGCATTTTCAGGCACTAAAGGGACTGCCACTGGATCGAGAATAGTTTGTAATTCGTCTCGTAATAAATCATATAGCGCTTCGGCATCTTTAAGTTGCTTACGTGATGCTTGTGAGGTCAAATTATCAATCAGGCGAGTGGTGGTTTCGACGCCCACATCGGCAATCAATAATTGCTCTTCGAGTTCTTCGAATAAGTCATCGTCAATTTTTTTACCGCGGAAGATCCCCATAAAGCCGCTACCAATGTTTTCACTGGTTCGCAGTAATCCACGCTTTAAGCGGGCAAATAAGCCCTCTTTTACCGGTTTAGCCTGAGGCTCATCCACTTGCTCTTGCTCAACGTCTGCCGCTTCGGCTTCTGCTGCCAATCGAGCTTGTTCTTGGTCAGCAAGACGCTGCTGCTCTGCTGCACGTTC
>NZ_JBFRKH010000033.1:0-16843 GCF_041469265.1 Shewanella sp. 10N.286.51.B2 | reverse complement strand
TAATACACTATAGTCCTATGTTGTGTATCGAGCAAGAAAAAGGCAGATTTCTCTGCCTTAATACACAATATACACTCTTTAAGTTACTATATATAAAAGTTTAGCCTCTTTTTTTATGTATTTAACATTATGTATTTAGCAAAAGTATTTAACGACGGACTGAAGCTGAACGCGTAGTAAATTTTGCGATTTAACTGAGACAAGTATATTGTTTTAACAGTGCTTTAATTTAATAAGCCGGTTATTGATAGCTCAAGGAGTCAGAGTGAAAGCGAGAATTTTGCATTGTGTCGATGACCCTAATATGGGCGGCGTTAATTTTGCGTTGCACAGTTTGTGTGGCTCTGACATCCTCACTTTGGCATTTGAATTTGACATTCGTCAGCTGGATTTTAGCCGTTGGCAGAATACGACATTGGACGCTGATATTGTCTGTTTTCATGGCGCCTCAAACTGGCGCAAACTGCTAAATATTGCATGGCTCAGATTGCGTCATCCTAAGATCATATTTATCCTGCAAGAACATCACTACAGCGAACAATTTGTTCGCCATCAAATTGCACATCCGCAACGTTTCTATTTCATGCTGAAATTAAGCTATCGGTTAATGAATAAAGTGGTGTCCATTTCACCCTCACAGCAGCGATGGATGCTAGCTAATAAGCTATTACCTGCAGACAAAATCGCTCAGTTAGGGCAGGGGCGAGACTTAAGCTATTTTATCGCCAACAAAAGCCACTCCCCAAAAAACGCTAATCATAGGGTTCCTGTGTTAGCCGCCTATGGCCGATTTCATCCACAAAAAGGCTTTGATTTATTACTCAAAGCCATGCATCAGGTTAAGTCACCGTGTCGATTATTGTTAGCCGGTGAAGGTGAGCAATTACCTTTGCTACAACAGTTAGTTTCTCAGCTTGATAATATAAAGCTGGTGGGCAAGGTTGACGATGTGCCTCGCTTTTTAGACCAATGTGACGGGGTAATTATTCCATCACGCTGGGAGCCTTTTGGTTTAGTATTTATTGAATCTATGGCAATGAGTAAAGCCATTATCTCAACCGATGTGGATGGTTTGGGGGATCAAATTCGTCAGCATCAACTGCAAAACATGGGTAATATCGTTGAGGCTAAGGTTGGCGGCCAAAATGATAAGCAATTTGTTAACTCACTGGCCGATGCTATTGAGCGTTACTTATCGAGTGTTAACTCATCAAGCGCTCTATTATCAAGCCATGTGCCTGCTTACGTTCATGAGCAAGTCGACAATCATGGTCAAAAACAGCAGCATGCCCAAATCGATGATTGGCGTACTCAGCAATGGCTGCAGCTTCAACAAGCATGGAAAAGCTTATTTGTGCAGCTATTGGAAGATAAGCGTGGTTGAGTGTTAAATGGTTAATGTGATTGATTTCTTGTTAGGAGATTTTTCTCGACATATAAAAGAACCTATCTTCTTCTTTATCTACCTCAAAGCCATTCTTAATGTATAGATGATATGCAGGACTAATTTTGAGAACTCGTAGCCTAAGTTTATTTACACCAGCTTTAATTGCTAACCGTTCACACTCTGTTAGGGCTGCTGCACCAATACCATTATTTTGAAATTTTTCACTAATCTGTAAATCTCGGATATAACACCCATCATTATCAAAGGCTAAACGAATTGCACCCACGACCGAAGCGTTGTAAAGAATGTCCCAGTTTTCTAGGTCAACAATTTGCTCATGTATCTTAGACTGTTCCCAATTTACAGAATAGTGTTCATAATATGAGCGAATGTTTTTAAATGTAATATCTGCCGATGCATAAAGATCGGCTGTTGATTGATATGAAATCATCGCAAATCTCCTAAAGCCCTACTAATTGGCAAAAAATAGTTGGCTAAAATTTTGAGGGGTGAATAGTTAAATTTTCCTATTAATCAGCTTATTATGTGTGCTTTGTTCGTCGTTTTCTCTTTTGCAACTTTAACCTTTAAAGAATGAAAGAGAGAGGCAAAGATGAAAGTTGTGAATAATAAAAGTAAGCAAAGTAACTTTATTCCGATACTCTCATTTTCTATGAATGCATTTAAAATTGCGGATAAGAGCATGAACCCAACTAAATAGTAATTATGTATGCTACCCATGAAAACTCCTTAACTAGTGTGGTCAGAGTAAACTTTATAAGGGAGTTGATAGGCACATCATTATTTAATGGCTTTTTCTTCCCTAAATGGCGTGCTCGAAGATTGCGTTCGAGGTTAGCTAACTCTGTCCTTAAGTGGTTCTACCTTAATATAACTTATGAGCCTAGTTCAATGTTTTACTTAGTTTTTGTTGGCTAGCTTATCTAAGTCCATTACTTCAATCTAATCCATTGCCTGCCGCTGGGATGTTCAGGATGAACGGAATGTCGCGATCACATGGATGTGAAAGAGCGACCTTTTATGCAGATACAACTGCGAGACGCTGCACTCTTTATATAAATCAAAAGGTCCATGTAAGCTCTGCTAAAACATCCCTGTTTTGGAAGCTCGCTGCTGCATCTACACTGGGATTATTATCTCTTCGATTTAACGGTATTCGTGAAAATTTAAAGAGCTAAAAGGCTCAATTTGAATTGAGGACGTTGAAGAAAATAGCGTGATGCTCACATGGATGTGAGCATAGCTTTCGCGGTGCAGGGATGCACCGTCGGAAGCGTTAGCATTTTCACTCTTTATAATAAACAGGGTCCGAAGTTAGCAACAAACGAAGTTCAAAGCTGGATCAATCCCCATCGAAAATCATGCGCTTTTCAGCATTTTTCGTTAGGGGCGGCAGGGTGAGCCAAGAGGGTATTGCTGTTGATACCCTTTTGGTCGGGTGTGGGTGGAAAACCCACGACGTTAATCCAAACGGAGTTTGGAACAATACAGATCAAACCATTCTCAACCCCAAAAAATCACAAAGTCTCAAATTCAGAATGCGTTGCAGAATGCATTTTAGCATTGAGATACAATCTTGCCTTTAATGTAAGCCATTGTATTTAAATGGTAATAAAGGTTGGCATCCACTATGCATTATCCCCAGTACATCCTGATAACGAATAGCGAGATGCCAATATGCAAACATTAAACACAACAATAGTTAACGTGAAACCACTTCACTCTCAAATCATCAATATTCTTGGTTTAAGCAGTATTGCTATTGGTACTAGCATGGCTTTGTTCAGTGCTAATACCAATGCCGCTGAGCCATTCAATGCCTGTCCTACCGAAGCATTTATTATTCAAACGCCAGCAGGCATTCCAAAAACCTTTGGAGTTGAACTTGGTACCGGTAGTTATTCGGTATTGTCGCCTGATATGGGACTGACCAAAGGATTTAATGGTGTTGGTTTCAGCTACACAGATAATTACCTTTATGGCTGGGATTATCAGCATGGCACTGTCGGTAAGGTGGGTGAAGATTACCAAGTTGAGCCACTAACGATCGTAAAAGACAGCTCAGCTGCTGCAGCGGGTAACTTCTACGTAGGTGATGTCGCCATCAATGAAAACGTTTGGTACGGCTACCGTAAAAACCAAGGCTTATTTACTGTGCCGTTAGATGGCAATAATCACCCAATGAACATTGTCCCTGGCAGTAAAGCCAATGCCACTTACAACGTAACAGATTTTGCCTTTCATCCAAGCAACGGCTTTTTATACGCAGTGACTAACGGCAGCACAGGCAAATTACTCAAGATTGACCCCGCAACAGGTGCCGCTGAAACCTTAGCAACCGTTATTACTAAAAGCAGTGGTAGCTTTACCTTTGGAGCGCAGTTTTTTGACCCTAATGGCAACCTTTATTTAAGTAACAACGGCGATGGCAATGTGTATAAGGTCAACGTTGAAAGTGATAACCCTACCGCAGAGTTGTTTTCATACGGGCCGTCATCTTCTTCAAATGATGGTGCTCGTTGTGCATTAGCAGAAGTGCCAGTGGGAGACAATGTTGATTTTGGTGATGCGCCAGACAGTTACGGTACCCTAATTGATTCAAATGGTGCCCGCCATAATATGGTTGCCGGCATGTCATTAGGCAGTGTTATTGATAATGAGTCCGACGGTTATCCTGCGCCGTTATCTGATGATGAAAGTGATGGTATTGATGATGAAGATGGTATCAGCATGCCAACCGGTTTTGAAGTGGGTGAAGAGGCGGTGTTATTAGTCACAGTAGAAGGGGATGGTGCTTATATTAACGGCTGGATTGATTGGGGCCAAGATGGTCAGTTTGATAGTGAAGATCAAGTGATTATTGCCCGCTCAGTGAGTAGCGGCACATCAACTGTGACGATTAACGTGCCTAATTGGGCTAAAACGGGCGCAACCTGGTCACGTTTTCGTTTGAGCTCAGAGGCCAGCTTATTACCAACCGGTGGTGTCAGTGATGGTGAAGTGGAAGATTATCCAATCACTGTCACTGAAACCGGCATCACTATCAGCTATTACCCCTCATCGTCAGAATACACCACGTTAGCTTATGAGGATTTATACCCTTATCAAGGTGACTTTGATATGAACGATGTGGTGATGCAGTTACGTATTAGCCAATACAGTAAAAATGACATGGTTCGCCGCGTGGGCTTTGATGCGCAATTAGTGGCAATGGGCGCTTGGTATCACAATGGCTTTGCGGTGCAATTACATGATATTGGCCGCGGCAATGTGCAAGAGTCAGCCATTGAGTGGAGCGCCCAAGGGGTTAAGCAGACCAGCTCACCACTTGAAGACGGGCAAACCAATGCGGTGCTGTTATTTACTGAAGACTTATGGCAACACGTCAGTGCGAGTAATGGCTGTCAATATTTCAGAACTGAACCGGGTTGCGGCACCCAATACCGCGCAACATGGCAAATGACAGTGCCGTTTGTTGATGCGGTACATGTTGATGATATGCCTGAGTTCCCCTATGACCCATTCATTTTTGCCACTCCAGGTACGGATCATAGCCTAGCGGCTAAGAATATTACTGATGGTAAAAACCCAGGACGTAAATTAGAGATCCATCTGAAAAACAAAGCACCAACCGATAAATTTGATACGCGATTTTTAGGGATGCATGACGATGCTTCAACGGCATCACAAGGGCACTATTTCCAAGACCAAAATGGTATGAGTTGGGCAATTGAGGTGCCTGATACATGGCAGCACCCTGCAGAGCTACAACGTGTTGATGCCGCTTATGTTGAGTTTATTGAGTTTGCTGCAGATGCCAGCGGTGAGACCAAACCTTATTGGTATTTGACCGCCACTGACTCGCTACTGTTTAAGGATTAACCCTGACAGTAATTAGTGTGAATTTAATCAATCAATTTAAGCAAGAAATGGAATTTTAAGGTGAATATTATGAATACATTAACTCAAACTCAAGTGGCAGCAAATACGTTATTAACAGCGAAGAATGCCATTAACACAGGCATGAAAACAGGCATTAACACGGCTTGTAACACAGGCACTAAAATAGGGACTAAAAGAGCCACTAGCCTAGCCATGGCTCTATCATTAAGCTTTTTAACAGCCTGTGGCGGCGGTGGTGGCGATGATAGCTCGCCTGCACCAGCAACGACGCCTGCGGTGACAACACCTGCGACATCAACACCAGATACCACGACAGATACAACACCAGAGACAACGACACCTGAGACGCCAACGGAACCTGAAACACCTACAGAGCCAGAAACGCCGCCAGCAACCTCAATTGATGACTTGGTGGTTGATGCCGATTTTGATCTACAAGCGGCGTTTACTTTAAGCATTGATGTGCAGCTAGCATCAAGTAAGCGTGGTTACTTTTCATTGTGTGACGATTATCAGCAAAATGGCACCCAAGTGAGCGTGAACTTTGAATCTTGCTTATTACGTGGCGCCCTTGATGAAGGCGCATTGTCTGAAGAGTTATTGGTGGCCAACCATCAACGAGCATTAATGGCAGTGGTATGGTTTTATGATGGCAGTGAGCCTATCTATCAGCAGTGGAGTCATAGCTTAACCAATGACCCACAAGTCTTAGTGATTAACTAATATTCAAATAATCAATCGTATTTCAATCTTATGCCTTGTTAGCCAGATACTGCTGACAAGGCATTTTTATTTTTGATTAACAGCCTGCTTAAATGCGCGAGTTATTGGATAGCGATATTTTCTCAGTTGTCATTGTGAGCTGACTTAACTGATAATAGCGCCATTAACAGATTAAAAGAGCGCACCATGAGCATTGAAAGAATTGAAACTAAAACCCGTATGAGCCGGATTGTCAAACATAACGGCACCATCTATTTATGTGGTCAAGTTTGCCAAGATGCTACCAAAGATATCACTGAACAAACTCAAACAATGTTGGATAAAGTCGAAGCACTATTACTGCAGGCGGGCAGTGATAAAAAGCATATGTTATCGGCAACCATTTACGTAAAAGATATGGCTTACTTTGCTGAAATGAACGCGGTGTGGGATGCATGGGTTATTGAAGGTTACGCCCCTGCTCGAGCTTGCGTTGCCGCTAAAATGGCCCGTGAGGCATTATTGGTTGAAATCTCGGTAGTGGCCGCTGAGATTGCTTAAATTGCTACGCAGTGGTTTTAGTTCAGCCCGCTACTTAGCTCACAAGTCATCACAATAAAATCCCCATAAAGAATCCGTTACAGTTCCTAGTCGCAGCCGCCTAGGAACTGGTATACTTCCAGCTTGATTTTTGGGAGGACCAATGGACGTATCATCATTATTAGACGGCCTAAACGCAAAGCAGCGTGAAGCAGTGGGCGCACCGCTTTCAAGCATGTTAGTTTTAGCTGGAGCAGGCAGTGGTAAAACTCGGGTATTAACCCATCGTATTGCTTGGCTTATGCAGGTCGAACAACAAAGTCCATACTCTATCCTTGCGGTAACCTTTACCAATAAAGCCGCGGCAGAAATGCGTGAGCGGGTTGAGAAAGTGGTTGGCAGTAACATGGGCCGTATGTGGATTGGTACTTTCCACGGTTTAGCCCATCGTTTGCTGCGCACTCACTTTAAAGATGCCAATTTACCCCAAAGCTTCCAAATTATTGATTCTGACGATCAGTTACGTTTATTAAAACGTATTCTTAAAAGTCTCAATTTAGATGACAAGCAATATCCGCCGCGTCAGTGCCAAGGTTACATTAATGGCAAAAAAGACCAAGGCTTACGCCCAAAGCATATCGATGCGGGTGGCTTTCCTATTGAGCAAAACTTATTAAACATCTATAAAATTTATCAAGAATCTTGCGACCGAGCTGGCCTTGTTGATTTTGCTGAAATTTTATTGCGCGCCCATGAATTATGGCTCAATAAACCCCATGTATTAGCCCATTATCAAGAACGCTTTAAGCATATCTTGGTGGACGAATTCCAAGATACCAACGCCATTCAATATGCGTGGATCCGAGTGCTGGCAGGCAAAGAAGCCAATGTGATGATTGTTGGCGATGACGATCAATCTATATACGGCTGGCGCGGTGCCCAAGTTGAGAATCTACATAAATTCTTAACCGATTTCCCAGGTTCCACCACGGTTAAGCTGGAGCAAAACTATCGCTCCACAGCCAATATCCTTAATGCGTCCAATGATCTAATTGCCAACAACCCTGAGCGTTTAGGTAAAAAACTGTGGACTGAAGACGATGCGGGTGAGCCTATTGCGGTTTATTGCGCCTTTAATGAAATGGATGAAGCGCGCTTTATTGTTGGCAAAATGGCTGAGTGGCAAAATAACGGCGGCAAGTTAGAAGAGTGTGCCATTTTATACCGCTCCAATGCCCAGTCGCGAGTATTAGAAGAAGCCTTACTCCATAAAGGGCTAGCTTACCGAATTTACGGTGGCCTGCGTTTCTTCGAGCGCCAAGAGATTAAAGATGCCATGGGTTATATGCGTCTTATCAATAATCAAAATGATGATGCTGCTTTTGAACGGGTGGTTAACACCCCAACTCGCGGTATTGGTAATCGTACCCTTGATATCATTCGCTCAACCGCACGTCAGCAAGAAATGACTATGTGGCAGGCAAGCTTGCGCTTAATTGAAGAAAAAGTCCTTACTGGCCGCGCTGCCAATGCCGTGAATGGCTTTATGGATTTAGTGATTGGCATGCGCACTGATACTGCCGATATGAGTCTATATGGTATGGCCGACAAGGTCATTGACCGTTCAGGGCTACGGGCTATGTACGAAGCCGAAAAAGGCGAAAAAGCCCAATCACGAGTCGAAAACTTAAATGAGCTGGTCACCGCTGCCCGCAGTTTTGAAATGCCAGAAGAACTTGAAGATATGGGCGAGCTAAATGCCTTTTTATCTCACGCAGCATTAGAAGCGGGCGAAGGCCAAGCAGACAAGTTTACCGATGCCGTGCAGCTAATGACCTTGCATTCAGCTAAAGGCTTGGAGTTCCCAGTGGTGTTTATGGCTGGGGTTGAGGAAGGTATTTTTCCAAGTAAAATGGCATTAGATGAAGGTGATCGTTTAGATGAAGAACGCCGTCTTTGTTATGTAGGCATGACCCGTGCGATGCAAAAATTGTATATCAGTTATGCTGAGTCACGCCGCATTTATGGCCGTGAGGACTATGCCAGTCCATCGCGTTTTATTGGTGAAATCCCCAGCCAGTATGTTGAAGAAATTCGCATGAAAGCGTCAGTGTCAGCGCCTAAAATGAGCAGCCGTTTTAATGTGCCAAGACAATCTATTGCCAATGACAGTGGCTTTAAAGTGGGTCAAAAAGTAAAACACTTTAAATTTGGCCAAGGCATAGTGACAGATTTTGAAGGCACAGCAGATAAAGCGCGTGTTCAAGTCAGTTTTACAGACTTTGGTAGCAAATGGTTACTGGTTTCATTGGCAAAACTTGAAGCGTGTTAGGGTAATTTTTTACTAGAGCGGACATAATTCTAAGCGAAATAATAAAGTCACTCGTGGGTTATGCGAGATGACAAATAAGAAGTGATACAACTTCAACTGCAGGAGTGAAGTAAACCATGTCAGCAGTCTCATGGACGTTACAACAAAAAATATCGGTTTATAAACGCTTAACGCGCCTTGATAGGCCCATTGGTACCTTGTTGCTAATGTGGCCGTGTTTAATGGCGTTATTGCTTGCAGCGGGTGGCATGCCTGATGTGAAGGTGTTGATCATCTTTATGCTAGGGGTGGTCGTTATGCGTGCTTGTGGTTGCGTGATTAACGACTTTGCAGATCGAAAACTTGATGCCCATGTTGAGCGCACTAAGATGCGGCCTTTAGCCTCAGGTGAAATCAGCAGTAAGGAAGCGCTGATATTATTTGTGGTGATGGCATTAATCGCGTTTAGCTTAGTATTATTTTTAAATCCGCTAGTGGTAAAACTATCGGTTGTCGGCATTATCTTAACCATCATGTACCCGTTTATGAAACGGGTAACCAATATGCCGCAAATGTTTTTAGGCATAGTGTGGAGCTGGTCAATTCCTATGGCCTACGCTGCGCAGCTAGGTTATGTGCCCATGGAAGCTTGGTGGTTATTTGTTGCCAATTGGTGTTGGACGGTAGCTTACGACACCATGTATGCCATGGTTGATAGAGATGATGACTTAAAAGTCGGCATTAAATCTACAGCCATTTTATTTGGCCGATACGACCGCCAATGGATTGCCGCGTTTCAGTTAGCGGCCCTAGGGTGTTTTATTATGGCCGGTTGGTCTGCTGAACGTGGGTTATTGTATGGCATTGGCATTAGCACCTTTATTGCCTTTAGCAGTTATCAGCAATGGCTTATTTATGGCCGCGAACGCGCGCCATGTTTTAAGGCTTTTCTAAATAATAACTGGGCCGGATTTGCTTTATTTATGGCATTGAGCGCAGATTATTTATTTTCTTCAATAAGTGCGTAGAATAGGGCGAAAAATTACATCAACAAGGATAGCTGATGACCATTTCTCGCTTTATGATACTTTTTCGCAGTATCGTATGCTGTAGCCTCTTTTTAAGCGCGGTGCCCGCCGCGTTTGCAAGCTTTACCATACCGAATACCACAGTGGTTGAGGTAGAGGATAGCGATCGCACCTATAATCTTTATATCAAACTGCCCAATAGCTATAACCAAATTGATAAGCTAAAAAGTTATCCGGTTATTTATATGACTGATGCTGTGTACAGCTTGCAAGTGGTCTCGGGTGTGACTCGTTTGTCTATGGACCGTACTGATATGCAGCAGGCTATTTTAGTGGCTGTATCAGGACAGCAAGGCCGCAGCCCCGCAGCAAGTCGTATGCGTGATTACACCCCGTCAGTTGATACTAACAGAACCCAAGCCACCGGTGAGGCCCAGCGCCACATGCAGTTGTTTGCCAATAAAATTATCCCTTATATGAATCAGCATTATCGCACTCAGCCATGGCAAAACACCTATGTTGGCCATGCGTTAGGGGGCTTGTTTGGCGCCTATATCTTACGTAATAAGCCCGCATTATTTAATAACTATGTACTGGCGAGTCCGCCATTTTGGTTTGATAACCAGCAGTTACTAAAGCAATTTCGCGAGCCGGAATTTATCACTAAATCAATAAATGCCAATGTATTTATTGGTGTCGGAGAGTTAGAAACGGCAGAAAACAGCGAGTTTGGGCAAGATATGGTGGCAGATGCCAAGTCATTTTATCAGCTGCTACAACAAAAAAATCGCTTAACTGCAGCTAATGGTTCAGGTATCAATGCCAAGTTAATGCTAATGCCTGTAGCCAATCACAGTATGGCGTTTCCGATGTCGGCGATCTATGGCTTAGACTGGCTGTTTGATGCTAAAACGGGGGTTAGTGGTCACTGATTAGGCGCAATAATAGTTCTATCAAAAAATAAGACATTTAAGCAATAAACCTATGCCATAAACATAAGTTATAAACATAATTTTAAGTTATAGAACAATAACAAGGATTGTTATATGAGACCCATAGTTAAGTACCGACTGCTGTTTTTAGCCTTTGCGATAGTACTGTTTACTATTGGCGTGCAGTTAACCCCAGAATCCCTAGCGACTGCTAATGACGAGCTAAGACTAAGCCTTATCGCTATCGGCTACTTTGGCTTAATACCGTTGGCATATTGGTACTGCATTATCAAAAAAGGCAGCCAGAAATGGTGGAAGCTGATTATTATTTTAAGTACCAGCAGCTTGGTGGCGAGGTTAAGTTTTCCGGCAGATATCGCTGACTATTTTGAATTTGTCGCTTGGCTACGCTACCCCATTGTTGGGGTGTTATTGATCATTGAAGCTTACTTAGTGTTTACTATTATTCGTGGCTTATTGAAGGTCAGAAAGGTAAAGGGCGATCCACGAGTGAGTGCGGTTGAGGTATACGCAGATGATGAAAAGGCTTTGTTTATCGCCTTCATCGTGGCTGGAGAGCCGACTAACTGGTATTACGCCATTCCATGGTTTTCACGTCATCACCCCGCAGCCATTAGCCACATTAAGTTATTGAGTGCCAAACCCTGGCATTTATCATTAATGCTTATTGGTTGTTTCACTAGTTGTGTTGCCAGCTATATGATTTTGGTTAACTGGAGCGAGTTAGCCGCGATTATCGTCTCTTCAATCATCAGTTTAACCTTGGTGATGCTGGTGGCAAATTATCGTATATCACGCCGTTATTCCATGTATCGAATTCGTAACAGGTTAGTGGTTAATAATGCCATTTGGGGCTTTATGGCGATCGACATTAACGAAATTGAAGCGGTTGCAGTGAATCAAGTGGCCAAAAAAGTTGCCGATGATGAACTATCAATAGGGCGAGGCGAGCAGACTAATCTCACTATCCGTTTTAAAGTGCCACAATGGTATTTTGGTGGGTTAGGGCAGTTAGTTGAAAAGCTTACTGTGGTGCATATTAATGTGGCTGAACCTGAAAAGGTGGTCGCGGCACTAACTGATATTGAGCAGTCTGAAGCGGCTTAAAAATTCATATTTACACTAAACGTAACCCATAAAAAAATGCGTCCACTGTGGACGCATTTTTTGGTTAACAACTGATTTAGTGGTTGTTTAGTTTTTTACTAATTTTTCGAGATCAGCTGGGCGGTAATAAACGGATTTTAATACCTTACCTTGGCGAACCACTTTACCGGCCATTTCAACATCTTTAGCGCATTTAGCGATGATGAATTCACCCTTAGTGCTGCCCACGATTTCAACACCTTGTTTAGCATAGTGAGCAATGGTTTCATTCAGCTCTTGCTCATTGCGACACACTTTACTCATGTTGCTAGAGTGAACTTCATCCCAGCATTCAATGAAGTTAACTTCACGGTTTTTAGCAACAGACAGTAATAAATCAATTAAATAACTAATTTCTAGACGGTCGCTGACTTTTGCTGCACCTAAGTGGACTAGACGGCCCATTAATACGTAAACAGAGTCAACGATGGCATCAGCTTGTTCAACGCGGCAATCCGCTTCTGCGAGCTCTGTGAGCTCTTCAATAATCAATGAAGTGTGCAGGGTATCGGCTTTGTCATCTAGACTTGATGCATTTTCGATAGGTAAATCAAAGGTGCTGCGAAATTCTTTGATATCACGGTACAAGTGGTCAAAAATGGTTTGGTCTAAAACAGATAACTTCATTATTAAGTAAGCCTAGAAAATAGAAAAGAGGCGATTATGGTAATGAATTGATATCGGAACCACAAGGCTAATGACGGCTTTAAAGGGCGGGGCTGAATAAAAAATACCGACTGATTAAGTCGGCATTTTTGTATTACTGAGCACGCAGTGTGCTATTACTTATGTACTGCTCAGCTTATGAGATGAGCTTACTTAATAAATGCGAATGCATCACCGAATAAGTGAGCTTCTTCTACGCCCATACCGCGAAAGACTTCACGGGCGGCGCCAACCATATCGAAACGGCCAGCAATATAAATGTCGTAACCCACTAAGCTGATATGATCTTGGTTTATTTGCTCAAGCAAGTTGGCTTGTTTACCATTCCAGTTAGCTGTCGCTTCTTCAACAACGGGAATAAACTCTAACCATTCATGGTTTGCATGCCATTGGCGGGCAATGTCTTGGTAGTACATGGCTTGCTCGTTACGACAACCCCAGTAAAACTGTGTTTTTATTGTATGGCCGCTAGCAATTTGCTGCTCAATAATACTCTTAATGTATGAAAACCCCGTGCCGCCAGCAATCATGATGCGAGGGCGTTGGCTGTCTTGACGAAAAAAAGCCTCACCAGCAGGGGCTTCAATATCAATAAACTCGTTGTTTTTTAGGCGCTCAACCACTTGCATTGGGTAGCTTTCTGATACCGCGGCGCCAATGTGCAGCTCAATTAAATCAGCGTTAGGCGCAGAGGCGATAGAAAAAGGACGTTTGTCTTTTTCTCCCATAACGATGGATAAGTATTGCCCTGCTTTGAAGTCAAAAGGGACTTCTGGTTTAAGTATGACCTGAAAAACAGCATCATTAAATGGGGTGATCTTTTCAACTTTACAGCGAATGGTGTTCATCTAACATCCTTGGTAGCCCTTTCTTTGAAGGGTGTTTTTATTTTATTTGTAGGGTAGAGGGTTAACTCTTTAGCTGGGCATTATAGCGTTGGGCTATCATCAATACCTAATTCGTCCCAGATTTGATCCACTTTATCTTTTACTGCTGGATCCATCACAATTGGCGTGCCCCATTCTCTGTCAGTTTCGCCTGGCCACTTATTGGTCGCATCTAAGCCCATTTTTGAACCTAAACCGGCAATAGGCGAGGCAAAATCAAGGTAATCAATCGGCGTATTATCCACCATTACGGTATCTCTTGTTGGGTCCATACGGGTGGTAATCGCCCAAATCACATCTTGCCAATCGCGGCAATTGACGTCTTCATCAACGATGATGATGAATTTGGTGTACATAAACTGTCGCAAGAACGACCAAGCGCCCATCATTACCCGTTTGGCATGACCGGCATATTGCTTCCGAATTGAAATTACTGCCATGCGATACGAGCAACCTTCAGGCGGCAAGTAAAAGTCGATAATTTCAGGATATTGCTTACGTAAAATCGGCACAAAGACTTCGTTTAACGCCACACCTAACATGGCAGGCTCATCCGGTGGACGACCTGTGTAGGTGCTGTGATAAATCGCATCTTTACGCTGGGTCATATGGGTGACGGTGAAAACTGGAAACTTGTCTGTTTCGTTATAGTAACCAGTGTGATCGCCATAAGGGCCTTCTTCAGCCATCTCTTCAGGGTCAATATAGCCTTCTAAAATGATTTCGCTGGTGGCTGGGACTTCTAAGTCGCAACTGATGGCTTTGCACACTTCGGTGCGTTCACCACGCAGTAAACCCGCAAAAGCATATTCGCTCATTGAGTCTGGCACAGGGGTTACCGCGCCTAAAATAGTCACCGGATCGGCGCCTAATGCCACTACCACAGGGTAGCGCTCACCTGGGTGTTTTTCTTTGAAATCTTTAAAGTCTAATGCGCCGCCGCGGTGATCAAGCCAGCGCATAATCAGTTTGTTTCTGCCTAATAGCTGTTGGCGATAAATCCCTAAGTTTTGTCTTTTTTGGCGCGGACCTTTAGTAATGGTTAATCCCCAAGTCACTAGAGGCGCCACATCGCCAGGCCAGCAATGTTGTACCGGTAATTTGGTTAAATCCACCTCGTCACCAGTTAATACCACTTCCTGACAAGGTGGGTTACGTACTGTTTTTGGCGGCATGTTTAACGCTTGTTTGAACTTAGGTATTTTGGCAATAGCGTCTTTAAAGCCACTTGGCGGCTCAGGTTCTTTTAAAAAAGCTAGCAATTCACCCACTTCACGCAAAGCCAGTGGGTCGTCTTTACCTAACGCCATAGCAACACGTTTTGGAGTGCCAAATAAATTCACTAAAACTGGCATGTCGTTATTGGTTGGGTTTTCAAATAACAACGCAGGGCCGCCAGAGCGCAAGACGCGATCGGCAATTTCAGTCATTTCTAGATTGGGATCAACAGCATAACTAATCCGCTTTAGTTCACCATTAGCTTCAAGGTGATCAATGAAGCTACGTAAATCCTTAAAACTCATGGCTTATTCACTCTATTGTTAATCGCTCTTTGGGGCGCACTATAGCATTTTTCTAAAATAGGGTTAAGCGATGTTTATTTGTTGGTCGTTGATTTTAATTAACCTGCTCATAGCTATTGCCCGCCTATCTATCAGCATTTTTATAAAACTGGGTTAAGCGATGGTTATTTGTTGGTCGTTGATTTTTATTAACCAGATAGCGCCGGTATCTATGAGCATTTTTCTAAAATAGGGTTAAGCGATGGTTATTGGTTATAGGTTGTTTTGAGCTAGACTTGTTTATAGGGTAATTGCCATTTAATTGCCCTATATTAGCTGCTGTAGAAAATGCTGCTTAGGTACAAAGGGGGGCGTGAGATGAACAAAGAAGCACAACAGACACTGCCAAAGACCTGCTTTACGGCTTTATATCTGATGAGCTTAAAAGGGTATATCTCAGTAACTGTAGGCTTGAGTTTAATGCTTGGCATAAGCACTAATGCCCAAGGGGCTAATGCTCAAGACGCAAGTCCCCACAAGATTTCAGCTAGCATGCAAGCTTTTGATGGCTTGCCGCAACTGCGATATCTTACATCCGATCGTCATCATGGTCATTCACGTCATTCACGTCATTCACGTCATTCAGGTTCATCAGTGCGCTGGGGCGTCGGTGTGGGGTGGAATAACGGTTGGCGTTACCCTTATTATAATCGGTGGGGAAATCGATGGAATAATGGCGGGGGCTATGGCTGGAATAATGGCATAGGCTGGAATAACGGCTGGCAAACGCCCTATCGCTATGATTACTATGATCGCCATTACCGCAGAAACTATGTGCAACCGCAGCAACATCAAGTGGTGTCTCCACCGAAACGATCCACCACCAGTATTGAATACGCCAGTGGCTTAACCCAGCTACCTGAAAATGCCCGCGCTATCCAAAGAGACGGCAGAACAATTTATCAGTGGCAAGGGCAAGAGTATTACTTTGACTGGTCATCACAACGCTATATGAGATTAGCCGCAGAAAAAGACTAATTGAGTGGCGCTGTTTCTACATAGGCTGAGAACGTTTATAACGTTTAAAGATAAAAAAGCCCTGATGGATCCTTCCATCAGGGCTTTTTGTGCATTGTCTACCGACAAAATGTATCGGCATTAAAACTGTTGTTGATGAAAACTTATTCATTCGCTCACTACGAAAACTGGGGAGAGAAGCAGTTGCTCATGTCCAAATAGTCGTCAACGGACTCAATAGGTTTGATAGTAGAAAGCAATTCCATGAAGTAAGGGGTATAGAATGTTTTCATAATCAATAGTCGCTGGGGACGACCATCAATCAAATCAAAGCTATTGGTTGTTAAATTAGTTAATACTCGTAATACATCTCCTAGTTTATGCTTTTTAATATTTCCCCTTATGACTTCCATTCATCAGGGTTACGCTGTTGCTTGCCTACGACATATTATTGTTATTATTCCTTGTTGCAGGTATTCAATTCAGTGACCATGCAAGCATGGGGGAGAGTGCTGTCACCTTGTTGAAACGGATAAATTAGCCATGTTGATAGAAGTATTACCTTGGGCGCTTAAGCCCTAATAAAACCTCTATTGCTCACTGCTGGGGAACAGTTAGCAACACATCAAATCTGCCTGAATCTATCTCCAATCACCCTAGTGACATCCTTACTTTAGGGTGGTTTACCTGCCTGTAGGCATACCTGCGACTTATAATTATTGTTAGCCTTGTTGCAGGTTTCAATTCAGTGATACTGCATTCATGGGGGGAATGCAGTCA
>NZ_JBFRKH010000032.1:0-16769 GCF_041469265.1 Shewanella sp. 10N.286.51.B2 | reverse complement strand
AAAGTTATCGCTTAATAGCGATTTTAGTTAACACATAAAAAAAGGAAGCTTCGGCTTCCTTTTTTGTTTTTATTATTTTTTGTAAGATTTGCTGATGATCTCTAGTGTCATCCTTGCGAACTGACTAGAATAAGAATACAATCTATGGCCGATTTTTGACCCTGAGCTGATGCTTTTCGTGGCTTAATTCGGAAGTACTGATTGATAATGGTACACTTTATCAATTTTAAGCTCAGGTCTCTTAGTGAGTAACGGAACCAACCGATGACAACAAATACTGAAAACCAGACTAATTCTCTGGATATTGTTAAGTGGGGCATAGCAGTTATATTGATTGCCGCCGCTGTTATTGGCAACCAAGCATTTGGCGAAGCCAGTGTTGTGGTACGCGCTTTAGGCGTAATTGTTGCCTTTGTTCTTGCAGGTTTTATTGCTCTGCAAACTGTGAAAGGTAAAGAAGCTTTATCTTTTGCTCGTGAAGCTCACATTGAAGTTCGTAAAGTGGTTTGGCCTACGCGTCAAGAAGCGCTAAACACTACATTCATTGTTCTTGCTGCAACAGCTGTCGTAGCCGTTATCCTTTGGGGTTTCGACTGGGTACTTTTGCGCGTTGTTAACCTAATTACTGGCGTATAGGCATTTACATGACTGAAGCAACAGAAGCTAAAAAAAGATGGTATGTGATCCAAGCATTCTCGGGCTATGAAGGCCGTGTATGTAAAACATTGCTTGAACATATAAAAATGCACAACATGGAAGATTACTTCGCTGAGGTATTAGTACCGACAGAAGAAGTGGTTGAGATGCGTGCTGGTCAGCGTCGCAAAAGCGAACGTAAATTCTTCCCTGGCTATGTATTAGTACAGATGGAAATGAATGACGAAAGCTGGCATTTAGTTAAAAGTATTCCACGTGTTATGGGCTTTATCGGTGGTACATCTGACCGTCCAGCGCCTATTTCAGACAAAGAAGCGGATGCCATTCTTCAGCGTTTACAAGACACAGTTGAGTCACCGACTCATCGCGTTATGTATGAACCTGGTGAAGTTGTTCGTGTTAACGATGGTCCATTTGCTGATTTTAATGGCACTATCGAAGAAGTTGATTACGACAAGAACCGCGTTAAGGTTTCAGTAATGATCTTCGGTCGCTCTACTCCTGTTGAACTTGATTTCGATCAAGTTGAAAAGAGCTGATTAAATTAACTACAAATAGTATTTGTTTGCGGGTGCGAATTTTTGTATAATTCGCACCCGTAATTTTCAAGGGGAGCATATTGGCATGTAGCCGATACGCGTTTGAACCCAAACTGAGGATATGTCGACATGGCAAAGAAAATTGAAGCTTATATTAAGCTACAAGTAGCAGCCGGTGCTGCAAACCCGTCTCCACCAGTTGGACCTGCTTTAGGTCAAAAAGGTGTGAACATCATGGAATTCTGTAAAGCATTCAACGCTCGTACTGAAAAGTTCGAAAAAGGCATGCCAATTCCTGTTGTTATCACTGTATACAACGACCGTTCTTTCACGTTCGAAACTAAGACTCCTCCAGCATCTTTCTTATTATTGAAAGCTGCAGGTCTTAAGTCTGGTTCTGGCCGTCCGAACACTGAGAAAGTTGGTACTATCAAGCGTAGCGCAGTTCAAGAAATTGCTGAATCAAAAGCTACTGATATGACTGGCGCTGATATTGAAGCGATGACTCGCTCAATTGAAGGTACTGCACGTTCAATGGGTTTGGTAGTAGAGGACTAATATAATGGCAAAGCTAACTAAGCGCATGCGCGTTATCCGTGAAAAATTAGACGGAACTAAGAACTACGACATCAATGAAGCTACTGCTTTATTAAAAGAATTAGCAACTGCTAAGTTCGTAGAAAGTGTTGACGTTGCTGTTAACCTAGGTATCGATCCTCGTAAATCAGATCAAAACGTTCGTGGCGCTACAGTATTACCACATGGTACTGGCCGTGAAGTTCGTGTTGCTGTGTTTACACAGGGCGCAAACGCTGAAGCAGCTAAAGAAGCTGGTGCAGAACTTGTTGGTATGGAAGATCTTGCTGCACAAGTTAAAGCTGGCGAAATGAACTTTGACGTTGTTATCGCATCTCCAGATGCAATGCGCGTTGTTGGTATGTTAGGTCAAATCTTAGGCCCACGTGGTTTAATGCCTAACCCTAAAACTGGTACAGTAACGCCTAACGTTGCTGATGCAGTTAAAAATGCCAAAGCTGGTCAAGTTCGTTACCGTAACGACAAGAACGGTATTATCCACACTACTATCGGTAAAGTGGATTTCACACCAGTTCAGCTTAAAGAAAACTTAGAATCGCTTGTAGCGGCACTGAAAAAGGCTAAGCCTGCAGTTGCTAAAGGCGTTTACTTGAAGAAAGTTACTATCTCTACCACTATGGGTGCAGGCGTAACTATCGATCAAGGTAGCTTAGACGAAGTTAAGTAATATACAAAGCGTGCGTATTAGTCTATAATGCGCGCACTTTGTGGGTTGAGGTCTATTTTCTACGTGTGTTACTAATTTATTAGTCCGCTTATTGAATAGATTTCCGTCCAAGACCGTAGGTGTAATCTAACCATTACTTAATTTCCTACGTAGACGGTGTCAGACCCCCCAGATAGATTTTGTTCTGCTGGAAAATCTGCACCGTAAGTCGTTAAACACTTTGTGTTTAACATGGTTAATTCTAGGGAATTCCCTAGGTAGAATCCAGGAGTAAAGCCAATGGCATTAAGACTCGAAGACAAAAAAGCGATTGTTGCTGAAGTCAACGAAGCAGCCAAAGGTGCTTTATCTGCAGTTGTTGCCGATTCACGCGGTGTAACTGTAGGTGATATGACCGGTTTGCGTAAAGCAGCTCGTGAAGCTGGTGTATTTATACGTGTAGTACGTAATACATTAGTTAAACGCGCTGTAGCTGGTACTGATTTTGAGTGCCTTAGCGACACGTTTACAGGTCCTACTTTAATTGCCTTTTCTAACGAGCACCCAGGTGCTGCAGCACGTCTATTAAAAGACTTCGCTGCTACGCAAGAAAAGTTTGAAATTAAAGCAGCAGCCTTTGAAGGGGAAGTAATCCCTGCAGCAGATATTGATCGTTTAGCGAAATTACCAACTTACGACGAAGCACTAGCTCAGTTAATGATGACTCTAAAAGAAGCATCTGCTGGCAAGTTTGTTCGTACCTTGGCCGCTCTTCGCGATCAAAAAGAAGCAGCTTAATATTTTATTAGCCGCTTAATTAAATTGAATTCAGTACAATAGGAATTTTTTGTTATGTCTATCACAAAAGACCAAATCTTAGAAGCTTTCGCAGAAATGTCTGTAATGGAAGTTGTTGAACTTATCGAAGCAATGGAAGAAAAATTCGGCGTTTCTGCTGCAGCTGCAGTAGTTTCTGGTGGTGGTGATGCTGCCGCTGCTGTTGAGCAAACAGAATTTGACGTTGTTATGACATCTTTCGGTGCTAACAAAGTTGCTGTTATTAAAGCACTTCGTGGCGCTACAGGTCTTGGCCTGAAAGAAGCTAAAGCGATGGCTGAATCTGCACCAGTTGCAGTTAAAGAAGCTATCTCTAAAGAAGAAGCTGAAGCACTTCAAGCAGACCTAGTTGCTGCTGGCGCTGAAGTAGAAGTTAAGTAAGTTATACTTTAACTTACCACCTCCCGAGTAATCGGGCGGAGGCTGGCGGTTTTTTAACCGTCGGCCTTTTTTGCGCTATATGCGCAGGCGATTTTTTATTCACCGTTTGTCGCCAGTTTTAGCAGTTCCTAGCAGAGATTACTGGTTAGGTTCTTGCCATTAACGGTGATGGGCAAACGTGCTGATTTAATCTTTTGTATTATTTCAGTCTTGGTCACATCTCGTAAGTAGAGGAAACCCATGGTTTACTCCTATTCTGAAAAGAAGCGTATTCGTAAAGACTTTGGCAAACGCCCAAAAGTTTTGGATATTCCGTACCTATTGTCTATTCAATTAGACTCTTTTAAGAAGTTCACCGATCAAGATCCTACGGGTGAACGTGGCTTCGAAGCCGCATTCCGTAGCGTTTTTCCCATCAAGAGCTTTTCTGGCAACTCTGAACTGCAATACGTCAGTTATAAGTTAGGCGAGCCAGTTTTTGATGTGAAAGAGTGTCAGATCCGCGGTGTTACATATTCAGCTCCATTACGCGTTAAATTGCGTATGGTGTTATATGACCGTGAAGCTGCACCAGGCACAGTTAAAGACATTAAAGAACAAGAAGTCTACATGGGTGATATCCCATTAATGACTGATAACGGTACTTTTGTTATCAATGGTACTGAGCGTGTTATCGTGTCTCAGTTACACCGCTCACCAGGTGTATTCTTTGATCATGACCGTGGTAAAACCCACTCTTCAGGTAAAGTGTTATATAACGCACGTATTATTCCTTACCGTGGTTCATGGCTTGACTTTGAATTTGATCCAAAAGATGCCTTATTTGTACGTATTGACCGTCGTCGTAAATTACCTGCGACTATCATGCTACGTGCACTTGAGTTTTCTACTCAAGAAATCTTAGACTTATTCTTTGAACGTACTCAGTTCAAAATTAAGAAAGATTCTCTTGTTATGGCACTTGTACCAGACCGTTTACGTGGTGAAACTGCAAGTTACGATATTAAAGATTCAGAAGGCAATGTTCTTGTTGAAACTGGTCGTCGTATTACTGCTCGTCACATTAAACAACTTGAAAAAACTGCCACTACAGAACTTGAAGTACCTGTAGATTACATTGTTGGTAAGTTTGCTGCTCAAGATTATATCGATCAAGATACTGGTGAAGTACTTGTTAGCGCAAATGCTGAAATCACCCTTGAAGACCTTGCTAAACTTTCTTTAGCAGGCATTAAAGAAGTTGATACTTTGTTTATCAACGATCTTGATCATGGTGCTTATATTTCTGACACATTACGTATCGATTCTACAACTAACCGCTTAGAAGCATTAGTTGAAATCTACCGCATGATGCGTCCAGGTGAGCCACCAACCAAAGATGCTGCTGAAAGCTTATTCCAGAACTTGTTCTTCAGTGAAGAACGTTATGACTTATCTAAAGTAGGTCGTATGAAGTTCAACCGTCGTCTTGAGATTGCTGAAGACGAAGGCGCTGGCGTATTGTCTAAAGAAGACATCGTACACGTTATGAAGAAAATCATCGAAATCCGTAATGGTGACGATGAAGTCGATGATATCGACCATCTTGGTAACCGTCGTATTCGTAGCGTTGGCGAAATGGCTGAAAACCAATTCCGTGTTGGTCTAGTTCGTGTTGAGCGTGCTGTTCGTGAACGTCTATCATTAGGCGACTTGAACGAGTTGATGCCACAAGATCTTATCAATGCGAAGCCTATTTCGGCAGCAGTGAAAGAATTCTTTGGTTCTTCACAGCTGTCTCAATTCATGGATCAAAACAACCCGCTTTCAGAAGTAACGCATAAGCGTCGTATTTCTGCTTTAGGCCCAGGTGGTTTGACTCGTGAACGTGCAGGCTTCGAAGTACGTGACGTACATCCGACTCACTATGGTCGTCTATGTCCGATTGAAACGCCAGAGGGACCAAACATTGGTCTAATTAACTCTTTAGCAAGTTTCGCACGTACTAACTCATACGGCTTCCTAGAAACGCCTTATCGTAAGGTTGTTGATAGTGTAATTACTGATGAAGTTGAATACTTGTCAGCAATTGAAGAAGGTCGTTATGTTATTGCACAGGCAAACATTGAAGTAGATGGTTCTAGCCGAATCATTGAAGAGCAAGTTGCTTGTCGTCATAAAGGTGAATCTACCTTTATGCGTGCTGCTGACATTCAATATATGGATGTATCACCACAACAGATTATTTCTGTTGCGGCATCACTAATTCCGTTCCTAGAACACGATGATGCTAACCGTGCATTGATGGGTGCGAACATGCAACGTCAAGCGGTTCCTACTTTACGTGCTGATAAGCCGTTAGTCGGTACAGGTATTGAGCGCACTTTAGCGGTCGATTCTGGTGTTGTTGTTGCTGCGAAACGTGGCGGTGTTGTTGATTACGTTGATGCTAGCCGTATCGTTATCAAAGTTAATGAAGCAGAGTTAACACCGGGTGAAGCTGGTATTGATATCTACAACTTAACTAAGTATACCCGTTCAAACCAAAACACCTGTATTAACCAACGTCCTTGTTGTTCTGTTGGTGATCCAATTGTACGTGGTGATGTATTAGCTGACGGTCCATCAACCGATTTAGGTGATTTGGCTCTTGGTCAAAACATGCGTATCGCGTTCATGCCGTGGAATGGTTATAACTTCGAAGATTCTATCTTAATTTCTGAGCGCGTAGCGCAAGAAGATCGTTTTACTACTATTCATATCCAAGAGCTTTCATGTATTGCTCGTGATACGAAACTAGGTAGCGAAGAAATCACAGCTGATATTCCAAACGTAGGTGAGTCTGCTTTATCTAAACTAGATGAATCAGGTATCGTTTACATTGGTGCTGAAGTGAAAGGCGGCGACATTCTAGTTGGTAAAGTGACACCTAAAGGTGAAACTCAGCTGACGCCAGAAGAGAAGCTATTGCGTGCAATTTTCGGTGAGAAAGCTTCAGATGTTAAGGACAGCTCTTTACGTGTACCTAACTCTGTTAAAGGCACCATCATCGACGTTCAAGTATTCACTCGTGACGGTATCGAGAAAGATAAACGTGCGCTTGAAATTGAAGAGATGCATGTTAGCCAAGCTCGCAAAGATTTAGGCGAAGAGTTCCAGATCCTTGAAGAAGGTGTGTTGAGCCGTGCGCGTAACTTATTACTATCTACCGGTTTCTCAGAAGCTAAATTAGCAGAGCTACCGCGTAAAGATGTATTAATTCAAGTTATCGATGACGAAGCTAAACAAACTGAACTTGAGCAATTAGCTGAGCAACATGAAGAGCTAAAAGCAGACTTCGATAAGAAGTTTGAAGTTAAGCGTCGTAAGATCACCCAAGGTGATGACTTAGCACCTGGTGTACTGAAAATTGTTAAGGTTTACCTAGCAGTTAAACGTACTATCCAACCTGGTGATAAGATGGCGGGTCGTCACGGTAACAAGGGTGTAATCTCTAAGATTTGTCCTATCGAAGACATGCCTTACGATGAAACTGGTGATCCAGTTGATATCGTACTTAACCCATTGGGCGTACCATCGCGTATGAACATTGGTCAGGTACTAGAAGTCCACTTAGGTGCTGCAGCTAAAGGTATCGGTAATCGTATTACTGCTATGCTTGAAGAGCAACGCGAACTGGCAGAGCTACGTAGCTACATTCAGCAGGTTTATGACTTAGGTGATGACGTTCTTCAGAAAGTCGACATCAGTACATTTAGCGACCATGAAGTAGTGCGCTTAGCTAAGAACCTGAGAGGCGGCATACCAATTGCTACGCCAGCTTTCGATGGTGCTAAAGAGAAAGAGATCAAGCAAATGCTTGAACTTGCAGGCTTACCTTCATCTGGCCAGTTAACATTATGTGACGGCCGTACCGGTAACGAATTTGAGCGTAAAGTAACTGTTGGTTACATGTACATGCTTAAATTGAACCATTTAGTTGATGACAAGATGCACGCCCGTTCAACCGGTTCGTACAGCTTAGTTACACAACAACCATTGGGCGGTAAAGCTCAATTCGGTGGTCAGCGTTTCGGTGAGATGGAAGTATGGGCACTAGAAGCATACGGTGCTGCATATACTCTTCAGGAAATGCTAACGGTTAAATCAGATGACGTTAACGGTCGTACTCAGATGTATAAAAACATCGTCGACGGTAACCATCAGATGCACCCAGGCATGCCTGAGTCTTTCAACGTATTGTTGAAGGAAATTCGTTCACTTGGTATTAATATCGAGTTGGATCAAGAGTAAGCATCGCTCTTAAGCAATGTTTGGTAACCAAGGATGCTTTACAATAGCAAGGCATCTGGTTTAACTCCTTCAGGAGAGAAACGTGAAAGACTTATTAAAGTTTCTTAAACAGCAAAGCAAGACTGAAGAATTTAACGGAATCAAAATTGGTTTGGCTTCGCCAGATCTAATCCGTTCTTGGTCTTTTGGTGAAGTTAAAAAACCAGAAACCATTAACTACCGTACCTTTAAACCTGAACGTGAAGGTTTATTCTGTGCGCGTATTTTCGGTCCTGTGAAAGATTACGAATGTTTGTGTGGTAAATACAAGCGTTTGAAGCACCGTGGTGTTATTTGTGAGAAGTGTGGCGTTGAAGTTACACAGACTAAAGTGCGTCGTGAGCGCATGGGTCATATTGATCTTGCAAGCCCAGTTGCCCACATTTGGTTCTTGAAATCACTTCCGTCTCGTATCGGCTTAATGCTTGATATGACACTTCGTGACATCGAACGTGTACTTTACTTCGAATCATTTGTTGTGATCGAGCCTGGCATGACCAGTCTTGAACGTGGCCAAATGCTTACTGAAGAAACGTATCTTGATGCACTTGAAGAATACGGTGACGAGTTCGAAGCTAAAATGGGTGCTGAAGCAGTCTTAGACTTGCTACGTGCAATTGATTTAGAAGAACAGATCGAACAAATGCGTGAAGAGTTGCCTTCAATCAACTCTGAAACCCGTCGTAAAAAGGTCACTAAACGCCTTAAACTGATGGAAGCATTCTTCACTTCAGGTAACAAGCCTGAGTGGATGATCTTAAAAGTTCTACCGGTTCTACCACCTGATTTACGTCCTCTAGTACCACTAGATGGCGGACGTTTTGCTACGTCTGATTTGAACGACCTTTACCGTCGTGTAATCAACCGTAACAACCGTCTAAAACGTCTATTAGACTTAGCTGCGCCAGACATTATCGTACGTAACGAAAAGCGTATGTTACAAGAGTCTGTTGATGCGCTATTAGATAATGGTCGTCGTGGTCGTGCTATTACAGGTTCTAACAAGCGTCCGCTAAAATCTTTGGCCGATATGATCAAAGGTAAGCAAGGTCGTTTCCGTCAGAACTTACTTGGTAAGCGTGTTGACTACTCAGGCCGTTCGGTAATTACCGTAGGTCCTACTTTACGTCTGCACCAGTGTGGTCTTCCTAAGAAGATGGCACTTGAGCTATTCAAACCATTCATTTATGGCAAGCTAGAAGGTCGTGGTTTAGCTACTACGATTAAAGCTGCTAAGAAAATGGTTGAACGCGAACAGCCAGAAGTATGGGATGTTTTAGACGAAGTAATTCGTGAACATCCAGTTATGCTTAACCGTGCACCAACACTTCATAGACTTGGTATCCAGGCATTTGAGCCGGTACTAATTGAAGGTAAAGCTATTCAATTGCACCCATTAGTATGTGCGGCATATAACGCCGACTTCGATGGTGACCAAATGGCTGTGCACGTACCGTTAACGCTTGAAGCTCAATTAGAAGCTCGCTCGTTAATGATGTCGACAAACAACATCCTTTCTCCAGCAAATGGTGAGCCAGTAATCACGCCTTCTCAAGACGTGGTACTTGGTCTTTACTATACCAGCCGTGAATGTGTTAACGGCCGTGGTGAAGGTATGACATTTATGTCTGTTGATGAAGTTGAAAAAGCGTACGCAACAGGTGCTGCAGAATTGCATGCACGCGTTAAAGTACGTATTACAGAGACTTCAACTGACGACAATGGTGAAAAGACTCAAAGCCGTCGTATTGTAGATACTACAGTGGGCCGTGCATTGTTATCGCAGATCTTGCCTAAAGGCTTACCGTATGAACTGGTTAACCAGAACATGGGTAAAAAGCAAATCTCGAAACTATTGAACACTTGTTACCGTGCGCTAGGCCTAAAAGATACTGTTATCTTTGCTGACCAATTAATGTATACCGGTTTCCGTTATGCAACTATCTCTGGTGCCTCTGTTGGTATCAACGATATGGTTATCCCAGATGAGAAGTACACTTTAGTTGAAGAAGCTGAACGTGAAGTGCTTGAAATTCAAGAGCAGTTCCAATCAGGTCTGGTTACCGCTGGTGAGCGTTACAACAAAGTTATCGATATTTGGGCAAGTACCAACGATAAAATCTCTAAAGCGATGATGGACAATTTGAAGAAAGAAGTTGTTATCAATCGTGATGGCGAAGAAGAAGAGCAAGATTCGTTTAACAGCATCTATATGATGGCTGACTCGGGCGCTCGTGGTAGTGCTGCTCAGATCCGTCAGTTAGCGGGTATGCGTGGTCTGATGGCTAAGCCAGATGGCTCAATCATCGAAACCCCAATTACTGCGAACTTCCGTGAAGGTCTAAACGTACTTCAGTACTTCATCTCTACTCACGGTGCGCGTAAAGGTCTTGCCGATACCGCATTGAAAACAGCTAACTCGGGTTACCTAACTCGTCGTCTTGTTGACGTTGCACAAGATCTAGTTGTTATTGAAGATGATTGTGGCACTGAAGCTGGCTTAACCATGAAGCCGTTGATTGAAGGTGGTGATGTTAAAGAGCCTCTTCGTGAACGTGTTCTTGGTCGTGTTGTTGCTATTGACGTACTTGAGCCTGGTACTGAAAAAGTACTTGCTCCACGCAATACGCTACTTGACGAAGCATGGTGTGATCTTCTTGAAGAGCACAGCGTTGATGAAGTTATCGTACGTTCTGTAATTTCATGTGAAACAGACTTTGGTGTTTGTGCCGCATGTTACGGTCGTGACTTAGCTCGTGGTCATATCATTAACCACGGTGAAGCTATCGGTGTTGTTGCTGCTCAATCAATCGGTGAGCCAGGTACACAGCTTACGATGCGTACCTTCCACATTGGTGGTGCAGCATCTCGTGACTCTGCTGAAAACAATGTTCAAGTTAAGAACTCAGGTACACTGAAGCTTCATAATGCGAAATACGTTAAGAGCATCGACAACAAGTTAGTTATTGTTTCTCGTTCATCTGAACTTGCAATCATTGACGAACTTGGTCGTGAAAAAGAGCGTTACAGAGTACCTTACGGTACTGTTTTAGAAGTGTTGGAAGACAGTGAAGTGGCAGCAGGCGCAATTATTGCGAACTGGGATCCACATACTCACCCAATTATTTCTGAAGTAGCCGGTTCAGTTAAATTCGTAGACATGATTGAAGGCGTTACTATGACGCGTCAAACAGATGACCTAACTGGTCTGTCTTCGATTGTGGTACTTGACCCAAGTGCTCGTAGCACAGCTGGTAAAGAAATGCGTCCTGCTATCCGTCTAATCGACGCTGATGGCAACGATCTTATGATCCCGGGTACCGATGTACCTGCGCAGTATTTCTTACCTGGTAACGCGATTGTAGCGAAAGACGATAATGCACAAATTAACGTTGGTGATGCTTTAGCACGTATTCCTCAGGAATCGTCTAAAACTCGCGATATTACCGGTGGTCTACCACGTGTTGCTGACTTGTTCGAAGCTCGTAAACCAAAAGAGCCTGCTATCCTTGCTGAAATCTCGGGTACTATCTCATTCGGTAAAGAAACCAAAGGTAAAGTACGTCTAGTCATCAGCCCTGCTGATGGTAGTGATCATTATGAAGAAATGATCCCTAAATGGCGTAACCTGAACGTGTTCGAAGGTGAAAAAGTTGAACGTGGTGAAGTTATTGCTGATGGCCCAGAAGCTGCGCATGACATCCTACGTTTACGTGGCATCCATCATGTTGCTAACTATATTGTTGATGAAGTTCAAGACGTTTACCGCCTACAGGGCGTTAAAATCAATGATAAGCACATTGAGGTGATTATTCGCCAAATGCTACGTAAGTGCTTAATTACTGACGCTGGTGATACCGAATTCTTAGTCGGTGAACAAGCTGAAGTTGCCCGCGTTAAGATCGCTAACCGCGAACTTGAAGCACAAGGCAAAACACCTGCGAAGTTTGAGCGTGAATTATTAGGTATTACCAAAGCATCTTTGGCTACTGAATCATTCATCTCAGCTGCATCGTTCCAGGAAACAACTCGCGTACTAACCGAAGCTGCTGTTGGCGGTAAGAGCGATCCATTACGTGGTCTGAAAGAAAACGTAATTGTTGGTCGTCTAATCCCAGCTGGTACCGGTTATGCATATCACACAGCTCGTAATGAAGCTCGTGCGAATGTCAAATCGGACAATGCAGAAGCGCCAGTGATCACTGCAAGTGAAGCAGAGAAGAACTTAGCTGACTTACTTAACTTAGCCGGAAGTGCTGATTAAAGTAAATGGTATGTTAAAAAAGGCGCCTTTGGCGCCTTTTTTATTGGAAATTGCATGAAAAGTTGTCTATTTCTTGACAGTTGGCCATTACCTTTCTAAACTTTCGCGTCCCATCATAGTGGGATATAGATTTTTCACACAAAATTGTTGAGATATTTCAACTGAACGGAGCTATTCATGGCAACTGTAAACCAGTTGGTACGTAAGCCTCGCTCGCCAAAAGTCGAAAAGACTAACGTGCCAGCGTTGAATGCGTGTCCACAAAAACGTGGAGTTTGTACTCGTGTGTACACAACTACTCCTAAAAAACCTAACTCTGCACTACGTAAAGTAGCACGTGTTCGCTTAACTAACGGTTTCGAAGTTACTTCGTACATCGGTGGTGAAGGTCACAACTTGCAGGAACATAGTGTAATTCTAATCCGTGGTGGTCGTGTTAAAGATCTACCTGGTGTGCGTTACCACACTATTCGCGGTGCATTAGATTGTGCTGGCGTAAGTGCTCGTCGCAACGGCCGTTCTAAGTACGGTGCTAAGCGTCCTAAGTCGTAACTTGTCCGTTTAAGTAAGGCCAAGCTAGTTAAAAAAATTCCAGTTTTGGAAGTACCTGAAGCATACGGAGAATTGTTATGCCAAGACGTCGCGTTGTAGGACAACGTAAAATCCTACCAGATCCAAAGTTCAAAAGTGAGTTGTTGGCTAAGTTCATCAACGTCATTATGGTTGACGGTAAAAAGTCAACTGCTGAAAAAATTATCTACCAAGCATTAGATGTTGTCGCTGAAAAGAAAAGCGAAGAGCATTTAAGCATCCTTGAAGCTGCTCTTGATAATGTTCGTCCATCAGTCGAAGTTAAATCTCGTCGCGTTGGTGGTTCAACTTATCAAGTACCATGTGAAGTTCGTCCAGTGCGTCGTAACGCACTAGCGATGCGCTGGTTAGTTGAAGCTGCTCGCAAGCGTGGTGAAAAATCTATGGCTCTACGTCTAGCTGGTGAAATGCTAGACGCATCTGAAAACAAAGGTACTGCTGTTAAGAAGCGTGAAGACGTGCATCGCATGGCTGAAGCTAACAAAGCCTTTGCTCATTACCGTTGGTAATTTGATGGAGTGGGCGTTAGCCCACTCCATATTGTTGATATTTTCTAAAGCACTTTAGCTTTAGTTGAGAGGGTATAAATAGTGGCTCGTACAACCCCAATTGAGCGTTATCGTAATATCGGTATCGTTGCTCATGTGGATGCAGGTAAAACTACCACAACAGAACGTGTTCTGTTCTATACCGGTTTGTCTCATAAAATCGGTGAGGTGCATGACGGCGCCGCTACCACTGACTGGATGGTTCAAGAGCAAGAGCGTGGTATTACTATCACATCTGCTGCTGTAACCACATTCTGGCGTGGTATGGATGCTCAATTCACCGAACATCGTATTAATATCATCGATACCCCTGGTCATGTTGACTTTACTATTGAAGTAGAACGTTCGCTTCGAGTACTTGATGGTGCAGTTGTTGTCTTCTGCGGATCATCAGGTGTCGAGCCACAATCTGAAACTGTTTGGCGTCAAGCTGATAAGTATCAGGTACCGCGCATGGTATTCGTTAATAAAATGGATCGAGCAGGTGCTGACTTTGATAGTGTCATCGACCAAATCCGTAACCGCCTAGGTGCGACTTGTGTCCCTATTCAATTGAATATTGGCGCTGAGGAGAACTTTAAAGGGGTTATTGATTTAATTAAGATGAAAGCAATTAATTGGTCTGAAAAAGACCAAGGAACGACTTTCTCTTATGAAGAAATTCCTGCAGATCTTCTCGCTAAGGCAGAAGAAATGCATGAGTATCTCGTGGAAAGTGCTGCAGAGGCCTCTGATGAATTGATGGAAAAATACCTTGAAGAAGGTGAGCTATCAGAATTAGAGATCAAGCAAGCATTACGTCAGCGCACAATTAACAATGAAATAGTATTAGCAACTTGTGGTTCTGCATTTAAGAACAAAGGTGTTCAAGCTGTTTTAGATGGTGTGGTCGATTACTTACCGGCTCCTACTGAAGTCCCTGCAATTAAAGGGATTGACGAGAACGATAATGAAGTCGAACGTTCATCAGACGATAATGCCCCTTTTGCGGCATTAGCGTTTAAAATTGCGACTGATCCATTTGTTGGAACTTTAACCTTTATCCGTGTATATTCAGGCGTATTAGAGTCGGGTGCAGCGGTTTACAACTCTGTCAAAGAGAAACGTGAACGCGTCGGCCGAATCGTACAAATGCATGCAAATGACCGAACCGAGCTGAAAGAAGTTCGTGCTGGTGATATTGCTGCGGCAATTGGCTTAAAAGATGTGACAACAGGAGATACTCTTTGCGCAAATGATCACAAAGTGATTTTAGAACGCATGGAGTTTCCAGAACCTGTAATTACTATTGCCGTTGAGCCACGTTCGCAAGCAGACCAAGATAAAATGGCGATTGCGCTGCAAAAATTAGCAGCTGAAGACCCGTCTTTTAGAGTGGAAACTGATGCAGAATCAGCTCAAACATTGATTTCTGGCATGGGTGAATTACATTTAGACATTATCGTAGACAGAATGCGTCGCGAATTTAATGTAGATTGTAACGTAGGTAAACCTCAGGTTGCTTATCGTGAAACAATTCGCTCAGCAGTTGAAGTGGAAGGTAAGTTCGTACGTCAATCAGGCGGACGTGGTCAGTTTGGCCATGTGTGGTTGAAAGTTGAACCTTCTGAAGAAGGTCAAGGCTACGAATTTGTTAACGAAATCGTTGGTGGTGCAGTTCCTCGTGAATTCATCCCATCCGTTGACAAAGGTATTCAAGAGCAAATGAATAACGGCGTATTAGCTGGTTATCCAATGCTTGATGTGAAAGTGACTTTATTTGACGGCTCATATCATGATGTCGACTCAAATGAGATGGCTTTCAAAATTGCTGGTTCAATGGGCTTCAAAAAGGGTGCGCTTGAAGCAACCCCTGTGTTACTAGAACCCACAATGAAAGTGGAAATAACCACACCTGAAAATAACATGGGCGATGTAGTGGGTGATTTGAACCGACGTCGCGGTATTATTGAAGGTATGGATGATGGTCTGGGTGGTGTTAAAATTATCCACGCTGTTGTACCGCTTTCTGAAATGTTTGGTTATGCTACTGACTTGCGAAGTGCAACTCAGGGTCGTGCTTCATACTCTATGGAGTTCTTAAAGTACGACGATGCACCATCAAATATTGCAAAGGCAATTATTGAATCACGTACTTAAATTTTTAAGTACTTAATTAACTGTTATATAGCTCGTTGTCGAGCACTTCTGAAAAGAAAGGAATATATCGTGGCTAAAGAAAAATTTGAACGTAGTAAACCACACGTAAACGTGGGTACAATTGGTCACGTCGACCATGGTAAAACTACTCTTACAGCAGCTATCTCAGCTGTATTGTCAAAAGTATATGGTGGTGAAGTTAAAGATTTCGCACAAATCGATAACGCTCCAGAAGAGCGTGAGCGCGGTATTACAATTAATACTTCTCACATCGAATATGACACACCATCTCGTCACTACGCACACGTAGATTGTCCTGGTCACGCCGATTATGTTAAAAACATGATTACTGGTGCTGCACAAATGGACGGCGCTATCTTAGTAGTTGCTGCTACAGATGGTCCAATGCCACAAACACGTGAGCACATCTTGCTTTCACGTCAGGTTGGCGTACCTTTCATCATCGTATTCATGAACAAATGTGACATGGTTGACGATGAAGAACTACTTGAATTAGTAGAAATGGAAGTTCGTGAACTTCTTTCTGAATATGACTTCCCAGGTGATGACTTACCAGTTATTCAAGGTTCTGCACTTAAAGCACTTGAAGGCGAAGCAGATTGGGAAGCTAAAGTTGTTGAACTAGCTGAAGCTCTAGATACTTATATCCCAGAGCCAGAGCGTGACATCGATAAGCCATTCCTACTTCCAATTGAAGATGTATTCTCAATTTCAGGTCGTGGTACTGTTGTTACTGGTCGTGTTGAGCGTGGTATCATCACAGTAGGTGACGAAGTAGAAATCGTTGGTGTTAAAGACACAACTAAAACGACTTGTACTGGTGTTGAAATGTTCCGTAAGCTGCTTGACGAAGGTCGTGCTGGCGAGAACTGTGGTGTACTTTTACGTGGTACTAAGCGTGATGACGTTGAACGTGGTCAAGTATTAGCTAAGCCTGGTTCAATCACTCCACATACAACTTTCGAATCAGAAGTATACGTACTTTCGAAAGAAGAAGGTGGACGTCACACTCCATTCTTCAAAGGTTACCGTCCACAGTTCTACTTCCGTACAACTGACGTAACTGGTACTATCGAGCTTCCAGAAGGCGTAGAAATGGTAATGCCTGGTGATAACATCAAAATGGTTGTTACACTAATCTACCCAATCGCAATGGATGACGGTTTACGTTTCGCTATCCGTGAAGGTGGCCGTACTGTTGGTGCTGGTGTTGTAGCTAAAGTTATCGCTTAATAGCG
>NZ_JBFRKH010000031.1:84330-90034 GCF_041469265.1 Shewanella sp. 10N.286.51.B2 | reverse complement strand
GATTTCGATTTAAAGACTCGGAAGAATCTCTAAAACGTTTGTTACATATTGCTATGAACACTCATCGTTACATTGATAATAATTTTGATTGCTTCACTCTTTACGAGAAAGAATGAGCAATTTCGATTAACTCAACACCTGTGAGTGTCCACACAGATTTCTTGTTTGATTTGTTAAAGAGCGTTGCTAATTATGTAAGAAATAATCTTCTATATCAGCAGCCATTTGACGCTAGGTCGTTGGCTTAGGGATGCGTATTCTACACTTCCCGTTGTTGGCGTCAAGTCATTTTTAACGTTAATTTAAAATGCTTTTCAACCGGTTAATTATGACGCTTTAAAAGCAGCTTAATTAACGCTAACACCTTGAGGCTATTGGCCTGTCGTCGTGTCAGTGGATGCGCATTATAGGCAAGTTAAGATTTAGCGCAAGGGCTTTTATGCATAAAAATGCCTTTACCTGTTTGCTTGCTGGGATTTTAAACTAATCAGCTAGTTTTTATGCATTTTTAGCCCCCAACAGCGACTTTTTGGCTTTATACTGGGTGCAATTAAACAAATCAGGGATTTTATATGTTTAGCTCTATTCGTTGTTATCAAGGTATTCATCCTCAATTGGCAGATAATGTCTATGTAGATAGTGCAGCTGTTTTAGTGGGTGATATCACCCTAGACCATGATGCGAGTATTTGGCCTATGGTCGCTGCCCGTGGTGACGTGAACATTATTCGTATTGGCAAGCGCAGTAATGTGCAGGATGGTTCAGTTCTTCATGTGACCCGCAAGTCTCCATCAAAGCCTGAGGGTAATCCGCTGATCATTGGTGATGATGTCACTATTGGTCATAAAGCTATGCTGCACGGTTGCACGGTTGGTAATCGGGTCTTGGTTGGCATGGGAGCCATTTTATTGGATGGCGCGATTGTTGAGGATGATGTGATTATCGGCGCAGGTTCTTTAGTGCCACCAGGGAAAGTACTGCAAAGTGGTTTTCTTTATGTAGGAAGCCCTTGTAAACAGGTTCGCCCCTTAACTGATAATGAAATAGCTTTCTTACCACAATCAGCTGATAACTATGTCAGATTGAAAAATGAATACTTAGTAGATCTGCAGACTACAAGATAATTATAATTGTGCCCTACTATTATGATAGAAATAGCTAGTAGGGCTATAATTGATTGTGTAAAGCGATAAGACTCTTATATAGTAATGTTTCCCTGCGGATCAAATTCTTCTGCTTCTATCATCTCTTCGGCTATATCTTCTAGATCAAAACGTACTCGTTCGAATATTGCTAATGCCTGTTCTGCTTGCATAGGTTGTTCAGCTGCAGTTTGTTCACTGCTTATTAGCTGTAACAACTTTTCCTTGCTAACAATGCAATTGATATTCATGCCTTGCACTTGAGCACTAAACAGCATTGTTTGTTGTTGAGTATTCCATTCAACGAGATCGGTAAATATTACACTTTGGTTCATCTTGAGTACTCGGTGTTTTATTGGTTTATTTAAGTTGTGCTCTTAGGGTGTCATGAATTACCAGAGTGGCAGGTTTAACACCGCGCCAAATATAAAAGCTTTGGGCAGCTTGTCCCACCAACATTCCTAAACCATCGGCAACGGATTGCGCGCCGTTTGCTAAAGCCCATTGGTTAAATAAGGTAGTGTCAGCACCATATGACATGTCATAGCAGTTGGTGTGACTTGCTATGATCTGTTCAGGTAATTTAATCAACTCACCGGCTAATCCGGCTGAAGTCGAATTAATCACAATATCAAAGCTGTTATTGAGCTCATCGATGGGAGTTGCCTGCACACGTCCATACTCAGCGAAAATAGCTTGCAAGGTTTGTGCTTTAGCAAAAGTCCGATTACATATGGTTACTTGAGCCTGTGATTCTAGTAATGGTTTAAGGCAACCCCGTGCTGCGCCACCCGCTCCGATTAACAATACACGCTTACCCTTTAAAGCACCAAAGTGCTGCATGACATCGTTTACTAAGCCAATACCATCGGTATTGTCACCACGAATTCGTCCATCAGCTAAATAGATAAGGGTATTCACGGCTCCTGCCAGTTTTGCAAGATCACTTAACTCATCACATATGGCATAAGCTTGCTCTTTAAAAGGCGCGGTTACATTGGCGCCTTTGCCACCGTCATTGAAAAAAGCCATTAGGGACTGAGAAAACTGATCCACAGGTGCAAGAATTGCTTGATAGCTAATGTCCTGTCCAGTTTGACGCGCAAACTCAGTATGAATGAATGGCGATTTACTTTGTGCAATTGGATTGCCAAATACTGCATACTTATCGGTCATTAACTTTCTCTATTCCCTAATTATTAATTCAACTTATGAGCATGGCTTATTGAGTATAAGCTTGTGGCATAGTCGACTTCTGAATATAGCGGTCGCGTAGTTCATCTTGGCGACTTTGCATGTTTTGCACTTCACCGTTAATCCACATTGTTTGAATCGCACTACTGTACTCAAATGGATCACCGCTCCAAAGCACCATATCTGCAGGTTTTCCTGTGGCAATGCGACCAGCATCTAGATGGAAGATATCAGCAACATTAGCGGTTATTGACGCCATGGCTTGATTATAATCCATGCCATTGGCAACCGCATTACCTGCTGCGTAACGTAAACCATAAATGCCATGGGCATCACCCGGTGTCGCCAGTATCACTTTGACCCCAGCTTTACTTAATTTTCCGGCGTTATCCAGTGAATTATGTAAAGAGTCAAAACTTTCAGGTAAATTGCGCATCGCGTCCATCACCACAGGTATGTTTGCGGCGGCCAATTGCTCTGCAACCACAATAGCATCGGCAGCTTTAAGTAATACCAAATCGAGGTTAAAGCGAGCTTTTAAGTTAATTAGTTGCAAGATGTCACCGGCTCTGTCGACATCAACCACCATAGTGATATCACCTGCAAGTACAGCATTGAGTAGTAACTCTTCTTTGCTTGGCGGTTTTGTCGCATCGGCTTTTTTAGCATCAGCTTGTTTATCCGCAGCTAAAGCTGTTTGTCTTGCTTCAAGTTTATTAATCAGTTATTGCATACCGATAATACGTGAGCCTTCATGCACTGCGCCTAACTGCACCAATACGGCTTTTTCAGTTGCGACCACACTATCCCAGTGTCCTGTTAGCTCGACTTCAATAGCTTGGCCTGAAAAAATTGATTCTCCACCACCTGGTACCACGATATTGCGGCTAATGCCGCCTTTGCGGGCAAAGGCAATTGCGCTACTTTTAGGGTTAAAGGCTAAGCTTGGGTCGAAGCTGATATCAGCGTCTTTAGCATTAACATCACGGGTTATTTTTTCTTGACCGATTTCCACCAAACCTAAGTAGTTCATTGAGCCAATAAAGCCTGGGGTTAATACACTGCCTTTTGCATCAATAATATTATCCGCAATAACTGCTGAGTCATTTGATTGCTTGGCATTTACAGCGATGATGTGGCCATCTTCAATGACAACCGTAGCACTATCAAGTACGCCCTGTTCAGTTGAGGTATATACCTTAACATTAGTAATTGCCGTGGTTGCAGCAGACGCGATGATTGGGGTCAAACTCGCGAGCATAGCGCCAACGACCAGTGATTGGTTAAACTTTTTCATTGTATTGCTCCTTATTGTTGACCTAGCATGAAATCACTTTTAGCGCGGTAAGCATCGTCTTGATGATCAAACACTTTGGCGCCATCGATAAACACTTGCTCAGCTTTGGCATACACACTAAATGGATTGATATTCCAAATTACCACATCGGCGTTTTTACCCACTTCAAGGGAACCGGTTTTATCTGCAATACCTAATGACTTGGCCGCATTCGAGGTGATCCAACCAATAACGTGTTCTTCTTTTAGATCAAAACCGTTTTGATTAGCACTATGCATAATTTTGGCGGTTTCTTGGTTAAGGCGCTGAATGGTCACGCTAGAGTCGGAATGCACCACAGCGCAGGAGTTGTTGACCGCATCTACGATGGCTGCATTTTCAACCACCATGTCATAGGCTTCCATTTTAAAGCCCCACCAATCAGGCCACATTGCGGCGCAGTTACCATTTTCAGCTAACAACTCAGCTATTTTATAACCTTCAATTGCATGGTGGAATGTACCGGAGTGATAGTTAAACTCTTTGCCTAAATCCACCATCATCGCCATTTCTTCCGCTTTATAACAATGGTTATGAATTAAAATGTCACCCTCTAACACGCCGCGTAAAGTGTCTTTGGTAAGATCTCGCTCTGGCGCTGATGGGTTTAAACCAGCAGCATAATCCGCATCATATTTATCCCAAGCTCGCTTGTACTCAGTGGCCTCAATGAAAGCTTGACGATAACCCGCCATATTACCCATTCGGGTCATGGGCGCTTCTTTACGCTTTCTGCCATAGGCACCTTTAGGGTTTTCACCACAGGCCATTTTCAATCCATAAGGGGCTTGGGGGAACTTCATGCCTTGCATGGTGGTTGCTGGGATGTTTTTTAAGGTCACCCCGCGACCACCAATTAAATTGGCAGAGCCAGGTAAGATTTGTAAAGTGGTGATACCACCTTCACGGGCACGATTAAACCCCGGATCTTGCGGCCATACGCTATGCTCTGCCCACACTTCAGCGGTATTGGGAGAGGTCACTTCGTTGCCATCGCCATGGGCATCTGCGCTAGGGCTTGGATACACGCCAAGGTGTGAGTGAACATCTACAATACCTGGGGTTATCCATTTACCGCTAGCATCAATCACAGTGACATTGTCTTGACTTAATTGCCTGCCAACCGCATTAATTTTGCCATCCATCATTAGGACATCAGCGCCGTCGATTCTTTCACCTGTACCTGTTAGCACAGTAGCGTTAATCAGCAAGGTCGATGTTCTTGGCATCACTTGGTAAGTACTTGGGTAGGGATTTTTATTAATACTAACTTTAGGGTCTTGCTGGGCTGAGTTACAGCCAAGCAGGGCTGTTGAAATCGCAATTACAATTAATCTTGGTGCCATCTTGGCAATGATCTCGGTCCTCGTTATTATTGTTATTATTGTTATTATTGTTATTATTGTTATTAGAACGCCTAAGTTATCCGATAAGCATCTGACATCACAACAGATAAATTTAGCAAAACATTAACAAAATATGTTTATGGCTTAGTAAAGCGAGAGATATAAACGGGATTAATCGTTATAATCAAGCCACTTTCATTACTTGTACTCAGTGTCGATACCATGAATTGGTTAAAAAAACTTTTTAGCAATAAGGCGCAACCTGATGACCGAGATCCAAATCAGTCCAATGCCTATGATTTAATTGGTGGCGAGAAGACCATTCGCTTAATTGCCCAAAACTTTTACCAGCAGATGCAAAGCCGTGAAGACACACAGCCGCTACTAGCTATTCATCGCGCTCCAATTAAAGATTCACAACAAAAGTTATTTGAGTTTTTAAGTGGCTGGTTAGGTGGCCCACAGCTTTATCAGCAAAAGTATGGCCACCCGGCATTACGGGCACGGCATATGCCGTTTGATATTGACCAAACGATGGTTGATCAATGGTTAACCTGTATGGAGCAAGCCATTGCTGAGGCAATAAAAAAGCCTGAACATCAACAAGTGATATTTCAGGCCATTTCGCAGCTTGCCAATAATATGCGTAATAAAGATTAGCTTTCGAGCTTCAACCAATCTTGTGG